>JBJKQZ010000059.1:0-3242 GCA_046704865.1 Terriglobia bacterium | reverse complement strand
GCGCCGTGAAGGGGCATCATCAAAGGGTCGCGGCACTAACCTCGAAAGATTGCGAACATCCCCGGTTTCGACGACGGTTGTGATACCCTTGGTCTCCAAACTGATCAACTTTTCAAGGAGGAAGCGTTCAATGAGCTCAATAAATCGAAGAGATTTTCTCCGGACAGGTGTTGTTGCATCAGCGGCTTTGATGGCCGCGGGCGGCGGCATGGACTTATACGCCGATCCTTATGGCATTCCGGTTGGTTTGCAGCTTTATACGGTCAGGCGGCAGATGGACAAGGATTTTGCGGGCACGCTGCGAAAGGTGGCGTCCGTCGGTTACACGCAGGTGCAGTTTTCCGGCTTCCACAATCAGCCGGTCCCGCAGATCAAGAAGCTGATTGATGAAATCGGGCTCAAGACCGCTGCCGGCCATTTTGCCTACGACCTGCTCAAGTCAAACCTGTCGCAGGTAACGGATGACGCTCACACGCTGGGCATGGATTATGTGGTGCTCTCGTCGGCGCCGGAATTCTACCGGCACTCGCTGGACGGCTACAAGCGCGCGGTGGAGTTCTTCAACAAGACGGGCGAGGGCTGCAATAAGGCCGGGCTCCATTTCGGATACCACACCCACAACATGGACTTTGAGAAATTCGGCAACGTGCTCGCGTTTGACCTGATGCTCCAGAAGACCGATCCGGCCCTGGTGTGCTTTGAACTGGACTGCTTCTGGGTCACGCGCGCCGGATACGATCCCGTGGCTTACATGAACAAGTATCCGGGCCGCTTCCCGGTTCTGCACATCAAGGACGAAAGAAAGCACTATCCGCCAACCGCCACCGGCCGCACTCCGCCTGAGGCGTTTGCGCCCGTTGGCAAGGGCATCATCGACTGGAAACGAATCTTCAAGGCGGCGCCCAAGGGCGGCTTGAAGCACTACTACGTTGAGCAGGACGATACCGAGCTTCCGGTGTTTGAGGCCATCAAGATCAGTTACGATTATCTCCACAATCTCAAGGTTTAGCGCGTGAGATATGGGCCGGAGTCAATGATAGACGCGCGCCTGGCCCGCCCGCGACATTGATCCAGAAAATGGGTGAGAAAAACGTCAGCTCGCAGTCTGGCGGCGGCTTTTTGCAGCTGGGCAATTTCTTCCTGATTTTTTTGTGGCTCTTCCTCGTTATCGCCGGGCTAGGCGAGGGATTTGCCTCCGGCGGAGCTCACCGACCTGTGGTCGGAACTGCCATCCTTGCGGTCGCGGCAGCGATATTCCTTTGGACAATGCGCCGCTGGGCGAAGATCTTTCCCGGCATCTGTGCCTTTGGCGCGTTTTGGGCAATGGTGGGCGTCTTTACCGGGCATGTGATGAGTTCCAGCACTACCATGTCCCATGCGCAGGCAGCCTTTATCCTTGCGGCGTATGGTGGCGGAGCATTTTTCACGAGCAGGTTCAGGGCGAAGGATTTTGTGCCGCGTTGGCTTGACCGCCTTGGGACGCTAGCATTTGTCTCCGGCATTTTTTGGCAGGCGGTGGACACCCGCATGACGAACTTGGCCCTTGGTATAGGCTTTTTCGCGTTGTTCGCGGCATGGCTTGTCGACCGTCTCAAACGTCACCGGCATGGTGGGCAACATGAGGCCGCAGGAGCCGCCCACGCCAGTTAAGGATGATCAATATGAATCCCAAGGTCGATGCGTTTCTAAACAGGGCCGAAAAGTGGCGCGACGAATTTGAGAAATTGAGAAGAATTGTTCTGGCCTGCGGGCTGACCGAGGACTTGAAGTGGGGCCAGCCCTGTTACACGCTTCAGAACAAAAACATCGTAGTAATCCATGGATTCAAGGAATACTGTGCGCTGCTGTTTTTCAAGGGCGCGTTGCTAAAAGATCCCAAACACATCCTGATCCAGCAGACCCCCAACGTGCAGGTGCCGCGCCAGGTGCGGTTCAGCAGTATCAAGGAAATAGCAAAGCTCGCGCCCACTCTGAAGGCCTATATTCGCGAAGCGATTGAAGTTGAAAAAGCTGGTTTGAAAGTGAAGTTGAAAAAGAGTTCCGACTATCCCGTTCCGGAAGAATTCCAAAAACAATTAACCAGAATGCCCGCCCTGAAAGCTGCTTTTGCGGCACTCACGCCGGGCCGCCAAAGAGCGTACCTCTTCTATTTTTCTCAAGCCAAACAGTCCAGAACCCGCGAGGCACGGGTTGAGAAATATACTCGGCAGATTCTCAATGGGAAAGGATTGGATGATTAGATGTGACCACAGCGTTTAACGAGATGTCGTGGGTTGCAACCACCACAGGCCCGGAGGGCCGAAAGAAGATAGCCCATGGCGTGAGCCGTGGGATTCGAGCGGCAATACAATCCACCGAGCCCCGGAAGGGGCGAAAGACCCGGGTTAAGACGCAATCGCCTTCCGCGGCTGAAGCCGTCCATATCGAGAACAGATTTATGCCCCCGCTGAACCGTGACTCCCTGAGGTTTGACTCCGCCGCTAGCCGCCCAGGTGCGTCAGCAGGTGGACCAGCGTGCGGACGGGAACTCCTGTGGGGCCTTTGGCGAGGTAGGGCTTTTCGTCATTCGACCACGCTGTTCCGGCGATATCCAGATGAACCCAGGGAGTGTCTTCGGCAAACTCGCCTACAAACATAGCCGCCGTGATGGCGCCCCCGTGGCGGCCGCCGGTGTTGGCGATGTCGCCAATCGCGCTCTTGAAGAGGTCGCGATACTCTTCGTCCACGGGCATCTGCCACATCCTTTCGCCCATTTCGTTCCCGCTCGCGACAACGCGGCCCACCCACTCCTGGTCCCGGCCAAAAACTCCCGTGGTGATTTTGCCCAGTGCGACCACCACGGCGCCGGTCAGCGTGGCGGCGTCAATCAAAACATTGCAGCCCAACTGCCGCGCATAGGTCAGTGAATCGGCCAGCGCCAGGCGTCCTTCCGCATCCGTGTTGAGCACCTCAATCGTCTTGCCGGACATTGAGGTCAGCACGTCGCCCGGCCGGTAGGCCTTGCCGCTGGGCATGTTTTCCGTGGCTGGGATCACCGCAATCACGCGCACTTTGGGGTTGATCTGCGCGATGGCCTGCATCACTCCCAGCATGGTTGCGCCGCCGGCCATGTCCGTCTTCATCTCATGCATGTCCTGGCTGGGCTTGAGCGAAATTCCTCCGGAATCAAAGGTAATTCCTTTGCCCACCAGGCCGATGACCGGCCCCTCAGGAGCATCCTGAGGAAGATAGCGAAGCACAAG
>JBJKQZ010000058.1:0-11260 GCA_046704865.1 Terriglobia bacterium | reverse complement strand
GAAACCGCAGCGAGGGTGCGCGGACCCGCGATTGACTGGGGAATGAGCGTTTTTACCATTTGCCGTGCGATGCCTGCGTTGCCGCCGGCGAAGGAGAGAGAACTCTTGTTCAAGGGCTTCAGTTCGTCAAAAGCGTAAAGGCAATACGCGGAAACCACGTCTGAACCTGCGCCGAACCCGCTGCCTTCATCCGCCATAAAGGTATCGATGGTGGCGCTGCTCAACCCGTACTTTTCCATCAGGTACTGCTTGATGGTAACGCTGTCAATCTGCCTTGATTTTTCATCGCCGGGATAATCGAATGGCAAACCCGTTTTCTTTCGTTCGTTGTACCGGAGAAGTTCATTGCGCATTGTGGCCGGGATCGGCGCGCCTTTCAGTTTTTTCTTCCACGGATCGATAAGCCACATTCCGGGTTTCTGGCCGAATTTGGCGCCAAAGTAAAACCCGGATGGGGATTTCTCGTCTTCAAAGCTTGTGCCCAGTGGGAGTTCAGGCGATGGGCCATCCCACGTCTGATACTTGAATTCGGTCCAGTCCAGGCCGATAAGTTCGTAGAACCTTGCGATAAAACTGTGCGGATACGGAACCTGAAAGTGGTCTGACCCCTGCGGCCCAATCAGCCGCTGACCATCAACAATAAATTCGTTGCGCTTGGCCTCGCCGCCAAAGATGGGATGATTTTCAAGAACGAGCGAGGTGAGATGCGGGCCTCCATATTTCTTCAAGAAAAGCGCCGCTGCCAGTCCGCTGATTCCTCCGCCCACAATCACGCAGTCAAAGACTTCGCCGGTGTCGATGGCGTCCGCCGGAAGCGATTCAAAGACGCCATTGCGGATCTGGTGGCCGGCGTTCATCACCTCAAAGGTGTTGCCATTTGAATTAGAGTAATCGCCCACGCCGCCGTATCCCGTCCAGTCGTCCTTTGCCAGTAGCTGCCTGGGCGTTAAGGATTCAAGAAGAAGGCTGCCAGACGCCAGCAAGGTCGAATTCAAGAAGTCACGCCGGCAGATCTGCTGTCCCATGCCAAGCGCCTTATCGCCGCGGTTTTCTTTTCCCGATTTCGACATGCTATTGGGCCTCCTCGAATATTCAGGTCGGTTCAGGCATCTATTTACCGATGCATTTACGGAACGCTGCTTTTCTCGCACGAGCGCAGCCGAACCCGTTCGTCTCTCGCTTGTAATTAGAGCATTCCCCTTGTGCAAATTGAGGACTGCCCCGGGGGTCGTCTTGCAGACCTTGAAATGCTACTTGCTTTTGCCCGCCTGACTATTTAAAGGCCTTTGCTAAGGAATGTCTAGACACCTTTTCTCCAGTTGGTATCCGTACCTTTCTTCAGACGGATGGTGAGTGAACCGTCAGGATTGGTCTGCTCGTAGCAGGCCCATCGCACAGGACGTTTTACGCCCTTGGTTTCCAACTCGGCCCGCAGGATGATCTGTTCGTCGTCCATCCCTTTCGGCAGGATGATGGACGCTTCGCGAATCTGGCCTGCATAGGGGTGCCCTGCGTCAAGGTTTCCTCCCACTTTGACGCGCCCATCCAGGCTCTCCGCATAGATACCCAGCACTCCCGGCACGCCCGCCACGCCGTCATTGACGATGCCCAGGATCAGTTCCATCGTGTCGTAGCGTTTTCTCTGCCAGATGAGGGATGGCCGCACGCGATAACCGAGCCGCTGATCCATTGCGTGGAGCGAATCGGGATATTTTTCGTAATACCGCCGGATGTTGTCGGCTTCTGTCCAGAGGCCGAAATAATTTGTGCTGATGCTGAGAGCATGATAGCCGACGACTTCCCGGTAAGGACGGAACATAGGGCCGCCGGTCTTTTGAGGATAGTCATTCGTCGGAGGCGCTTCACTATCCCCGCCAATAAAGGCGCGCTTGGAGCCCGGCAGCTTGCTGATGCAGGCCCTTTCTTCGGCTTCCCATTCAGGAAGCACATAATGACGATTCCCGCCGTCTTCGAGGACAGTGGCCAGCCAGGCGGGCCGATGTGCGAGTTCGTCGATCTGGATGGGTTCGTCCATGATCAGGCTGTCCGACCGCAGCCAGCACCCGGCGCGGACTGCCATGTCCTGCACCTGGCGGTTTCCCACTTTGCTGATGTCCGGCTCCGTGTTCACGGCCAATGGCGTCCTTTTCCAGGCATCGATCTGCAACTGAGTCATATGGACAAAAGTCCTTTCCGCGGTCAAGTAGTCGGGAAAGGGATTTGGCAGATCGTTTGTGTGCCCCTCGCCCCAGAAGCCGTACATCATCAGGTCCATATATTCGGTCTGGGGGTTGCTGTCATACCGCTCGGCCAGCAATTCGTTTAGCTCGGTAAAGGCCTTTTGAAACTCGGGCGAATCGTACCGGGGCTCATAGAAATCAAATTTCACCTGGTGTTCCGTCGACTTATTTCCGATGTTGACGATGGGAACTTTGCCGTGCAGGAAGTCGGGCATGGAGAGCTTCTGCGGTTGGATATTGGGGCTTGAAAGCTGGATGCGGAATCCCACGCCCAGATTGTGCCGCTTTGCAGCGTCATAAGTGGCCTCCCAGACCGGATTGGGATCGAGCCTGCCGGGCCTGCTTTGGACGTCGCGCCAATCGCAGCGGATGTAGAGAACATCAACGAAGGGCAGGCTTGCCATCTTTTCAACGGCCTGCTCGAGCGTTTCATTGCCACACTGTACGTTCAGCGCCGGTCCGTTTTCCTCCCACGTATAGCCGACGAAACCGGAACCAAAATTGTGAACATGCTTGTTGGAAGGCGTTGTAACGTGGATTGTGAACCAACCCTCGTCCTGGCTTACCCCAAACGGTCCCTGATTCAGCCTGTTGGGAACACGCGGCCCCGGACCGATGTTATAGCCTTCCCACAGATGGTCAGGCACATCGGCCCACATCCGGCCGGGTGCGATGCTGCCGGCCCCTGCTGCAAGTGCGCCCATTTTCATAAAGTCTCGTCGTCTCATGGCATCAGCCTCCTACGCCCTTTTCTCAAATTCATATCTGCACTCTTTTCAGATCATTCTCCAAAGTCAGAACAGTTGTTCTCAAAACTAAAGTCCGTTCTCATGGCTTGTTCTCTCGCGATCATCGGCCGCTGCCCGGATCAATGCATTCGAAAATCCGGCAACGGAAACCGGGTGAAATTTGAAATTCTCCCTCCAGGCCGCCACCAGCCCTCCACTCAGTCCTGAATAGTTTTCTTGTTGCGCTGTTCCTGGGGTGTGCCTTGGCGGACAGGCGGCGTGAAAAGATGGTGGGCTTTTGCGGATGATCACACACTATGGAAACCAGAGGCCCGCCGCAGGGTTCCATTAAAGTGGTTCCCTGCGGCAGGCATTGTGGATTGTCTCATCGCACACCGGAATTAATCTTTTCCGGAGGGCGAAGTGCTCAGAAGTGGAGCTTTAGAGCCAACTGGATCTGGCGTTGCGGGATGACAGTGCTGGTGATAACGCCCGCCGCGCCTGGTCCATCCGTAATGTAGTTATCCGGCTGTGAGAACACCGGGTTGTTAAAAGCGTTATAGAACTCGCCGCGGAATTCAAGGCGATAACGCTCACTCAAGTCGAAGTATTTGCGCAGAGAAACGTCTGCGCTCTTCTCTCCAGGCCCCGTCAGCACGTTCTTGCCGGAGTTGCCGAAGCAGTAGCAAGTTGGCACTGGAAAGTCGTTGAGGTTGAACCAGAGATCAGGAGTCGGGTTGGAGAGGCTGCCGTTGCCTATCCGATTGGTCCGCAAAAGCCCCTGGGAACCGGTATTGGTGGGATCGTAACCCATGGCAGGCGAGAACGGGAAGCCTGCGCGGAAAGTGACAATTCCTCCAAGGTGCCAGCCTCCCAAAACCAGGTCAGTTGCCTTGCCCTGGTTCAGGAATCGATGTCCCTGACCGATCGGCAAGGCGTAGTCAAAGCTGGTGACCCACCGTGCGCGATTGTCAAAATCTGACAACCCCTTTTCCGCCCTGAGATTGTAGCTGTCCTGAGGCCAGGGCGCGTTGCAGCAGATCTCCGGCTGGTCATTGATGGATTTGCCAAACGTAAAGGCGCTCAACAGATACAGACCGTGGCTCGTCCGCTTTTCCGCCGTGAGCTGGAAAGACTCATAGGTGGAATTTCCGTGGTTCTCGATGGATGTGAACGGACCGTATTGCGGGTAGGGCCTGGACGACTGATTGAACGTCGGTCCGGGCGTTGGAATCTGGTTGCGGTCAACCAGAACCTGAAGGTGCGTTGCCTTATTCCCGACATAGGCTGCAGTCAGCAGAACCTGATCGGGCAGTTGATATTGGATGTTGAGGTTCCACTCATCGACGACGGGCGTGTGCGGGTACCAATCCTGGCTGGTTACGCCCGGGAGCACGGCATTTGCCGGGTCGAGCGTGGGCCAGCCGGTCGCCAGCGTCAATGCCGGCGTCAGGCCATCGCTTTGGAACGTGGGTTCGTAGAAAAACGGCAGGTTGTAATCCGTCTGGAGCGGGTCACCCGTCCGGATTTCCTGGGGAGAAAAGAATCTGCCGTATCCGGCGCGGATTACCAGCTTCTGGGAACTGAACGGGCTGTAAGCAAGTCCAACTCTTGGTGCGAAGTCGGCTTTGTCCGTAACTTCCAGGTTCTTGGGATAGCCGGAAGTTCCCGCGGGGATAATCTGCCCCGTCGCGTACCAGAAATTGCTCTGGCGGTTATGAGCTTCGTGCAGCGGAGTGATGTAGTCGTAACGCACTCCCAGATCGAGAGTCAGCGACTGAGTCAGCTTGTAGGAGTCTTCCGCGAACCCGCCGTAAACGTGCTGGCGATTGCCAAAATACGTTACCGTTGAAATGCGGGAGACAATTGGAAGACCTACCAGCATATCGGCAACCGAGTTGCCACTTCCGTTCTGGTTGCCCGGATCGACCGCCGTAAATTGACCGCTGAAACCCATATAGCCGCGCGGCTGGCCAATCTGGAGCAGATTGAACTGGTCGTACACAATCTGCGGGCCCATCTTGATGGTTTGCTTGCCATGTATCCAACTGAAAGTGTCATTCAAGATGAACTGCTGGCTGACGCTCTTGGTTGGAGTGTAAAGAGGTTCGCCAACACGCCGGTATCCGCTGGGGGCAAACGTTGCCAGCCCGTTGATGGAGGGATCGTTCGGTTGTCCCGGGATGGCCAGGCTGGCCGGCGGATAAACCTGTCCATAAGAGGGAAGGTTCGCAATGTAGTGGACACGATTGAAGCCCAGCCGAAGTGAATTCACCATGGTGGGGCTCACGGTCTGCGTCCAGCCGAAGACGGACGCCACCGCGTGCAAGGGCCGGGTACCCGTATTGTAGCTTCCTCCATCGGCAATTCCAGGAAACGGAGGAGCTGTGTCGCGCAGTTCCTTGTCGTATGAAAATCTTCCAAAGATCTGCGTTGCGGTGGAGACGTTCTGGTCGACACGCACGTCAAACTGATCGGCCTGGTTAGTGGATGGCTCGTTCACCACATAATTGTTGGCCAGCGCTCCTGTAATGGTTGGGGCAGGGTAGAGGGCAAGGACATTCTGTGCCAGGGTGCTCATGGATGCCTGGGGAATAATGTTTGCCTGCCCTGAAATCGGCAGCCCGGTTGTCGGATCAAACCCAAATCCATCCCGCACGGTACTGCCATTCACGGTGCGAGTGGTGGCGGGATTGTAAATTTCGTTTTCATAGACCGGCCGGCCAAGTGCGTCAACGCCGGACTGGGCGCCGAGGATGCCGCTGAAGTCTCCCGTACGCTCGGCCATGGTCGGGATGGTTTCGTAGTAGGTGTTCGCCTGGTGGATACGATTACCCTGGTAGTCGACGAAAAAGAAGGTCTTGTCCTTCTTGATTGGGCCACCCAACGTCCCGCCAAACATGTTTTGCTTGTAGGGCGCTTTGGGCTGGTTCGACGGCTCAAAAAAGCCACGAGCGTCCATGGACTCATTTCGCAGGAATTCAAACAGTTCACCGTGGAACTGATTGGTGCCGGATTTGGTGGTGGCATTCACCACGCCGCCCGCGCTGCGTCCGAATTCGGCTGAGTAGTTGGTGGTCTGGATCTTGAATTCCGCAATCGCGTCTGGACTGCTGAGAAAGGAAATATCACCATTATCGTTGGAGTTGTTCTGGATGCCGTCAAGGACGAAGTTATTCTGGTCGCCACGGGTTCCATTGACGGAGAAACTTCCGCCCGTATTTCCGTTGGTTGGCGAACTGCCGCCGTTGACGGGTCCCTCGATCACCTTGGCTACGCCCGAAGTGAGTGCAGCGAGGTCCGTATACCGGCGCCCATTCAGGGGAAGCTCTTCCACCTGCTGGCTGCCGACGACAGTACCCAGTGAGGCATTGGTTGTCTGGACCAGCGGAGGCGCACCGCTGACTTCCACAGTTTGCGTAACAGAGCCAACCTGCAAGCTGAAATCGACTCGAACTGTCGCCTGCACGTTAAGCACGACGTTCTGCTGCACCACTTTCTGGAAACCATTGGCGTCTACAGAAACGGTATACGCGCCGATTTTGAGCGGGGTGATGACGTAATTCCCATCTGCGCCGCTCTTGACGTCAGTCTTAATCCCTGTATTGACTTCGGTGGCCGTTATCGCCGCACCGGGCACGACGGCGCCGCTGGTGTCCTTTACGGTGCCGATGATCGTGCCGGTGTCGACTTGCGCATGCCCCGTTAAAGCCGCGAAGATAACCATAATGGTTACCATAGTGATCGCGGTTAATACACGCTTACACATTGGTCGTCCTCCTTAAGGCAACCCAATCCCCAAATTGTGCCGACGTCAGTGACTAACTAAAAGTGACCCCTCCGGGTACTTACAGTCGCCATTTCGTTAAATGTCTCATTTCTTCGCATTCTTTCGTACCCGGATTAACGATCTTGTAACATTTGTGGAGTTTACTGTCAACGGGAAAGACGCAAAACAGGCGGTCAAAAGGGCTTTTCGTTATAAATAATTTGTATCATTCATGAAAACGAAAGAAGGCGAATGGGTAGTCACCTTAATTCTACTAAAGCTTACGCTCTGGAGTTCCTGAACCAGATGTGTTGTGGGAAGTTTGAAGCTGGATAATTATAATTTATTTAAAATCATATAGTTAGCATTCAATTCGTCGGGCTGGATCGCGCACTTCACATGAATTCCCAAATCAAGCGTGTGGCATCAATCAGTTTGTGCAATGAACGGCTTGGCATGCCGAGATCTTAATTGAGGGTGGAGTTGGAGAGTTCTTGATGCCCTGGAAAAGATTCCGTCTGGGACTAATAATTAATGCCCACCACGCTCAACGCCTTGTGGAGAACTTGCTGGAAGGTTCCGTCAGGATCCGTAACCCACTGGGTGTTCCAGATATAGATTTCCACCCAGGACTCTCGTTGTGTCCATGCAACGCGAAGTCTCGGCCAGCACAAAAGGCCGAGGGCTGGCGGCTTACCGGTGGAGTCGTTGAGCCTTGGTGGCGGGGATTTTGGAAGGCTCTGGCCGAAGGGATAGACGTTTTGCACAGACTCGATTGCATAGTCCCAGCACGCCCTTGCCATCCGGATTTGTGATTGATACTGCGAGTCGTTCTGGTTAAGTCTGGCACCTACAACGGAAAGCGGCGGGTCTGACCGCAGGCGCATTACTGGTTGAAGAGATTCGAAGACGAAAAACCCTAAAGCGGCAACCAGGATATACAGCCATGTATGGCTTCCGCCGCGCGGAGACTCGTCCTGCGGCTCCGTACCGTACATATCGCTGAGTGGGGAGCTTCTTCTGTCCATCCGACCGCTCGTTTCCGGCGAACAAATGGGCCTGTGAGATTATCCGGGCGCGATTTTTTCAAATCTGCACCCTTGGATTATCTCCCCCTCCAAACAATACAAAACATGCTTCCGACTGTGCGGTCGTTAGCCATCCCCAAAACGATCGGGGAAAATTCTTCCAACTCTGCCCGGACCGGTCACAGGACCAGGCCCTTATTGATTTTAACTGGCAAAGTTAATGGTGACAAAAGCTGCCTCAAGGGTTCCGTCCGTTTAGGTGCGCGAAGCCAGACGAACCCCGCTCATAGGCAGAACGTCACTCCACGGCCTATTGTATAGCAAGGTAGGGAACAAATCAGACAGGAATTGCTAAAAGCGTACGGGGTTGGGTGAAAGGGGCGGGGAATGGACGCTGTTCTTATGCACCCTTTGGTCGAAGGGTAGATTGCCGAGCTATGGAACGGTTTGGCGGTTGCGGCGCCCGTGATTTGCCGTTCCGGGATCACTTGAACGACTCTAAGCCATTGATCTTAAACGCCTTTCTTGCAGTTCCGGACATATTCTCCGGACGACCTGGCCTCTCTGTCGCAGACCTCAGAAAGAAAGCAACCGGTACCAAAGCGGCCCAGAAATCCACCGTTTTGCGATGAAAAGCGGCGGATAGATGCCACGGTTGTGATAATGAAAAGCAGGAAAATGTAAGAAATTCTTTCCTATGGAATAAAGGTTATGATAGGTTTTCAGGTTGGATTCTGCAGGAAAAGCCAACTAGAGGTTATCTAAACAAATGAAGATATTAAGAAGGCTGGGATGGGGAGCGGTACTCTTGTGCGCACTTGGACTGTTCTGGGGAGTGAAGAATTATGCAGCTCCTCCGAGCGCCGGCAAGTGGACGCCGTTGTTTAACGGCAAGAATTTGGATGGTTGGAAGGCTTACGGCACAGAAAAGTGGGTAGCCGACCATGGAACGATCTTCGGTGAAAGCACCAGCGGGAAGTATGGCTATCTGCTGACCACGAAAGAGTACAAGGATTTTGAGATCCGATTGAAATTCAATTGCACGTCGGAAGGGAACAGCGGGTTGTTCTTCCACTCAAAAATTACCGGCGAAAACCCGAAATGGGGACCTGACATTGTTGGATTACAAGCTGAAATTGATCCCGCGCGGCACACCGGAGGCATTTATGAAAGCGGTGGACGCGGCTGGGTGGCTCTGCCGACAGCAGCAGGCGAAAAGGCGATCAAGCCGGTTGGCGAGTGGAACAGTATGGAAGTGCGCGTGGAAGGGAATCACATTGTTACACATCTGAACGGCGAGGAAATTGTCAACTATACGTATACGCCTGCAAAGTATACGGACGGGCATATCGGCTTGCAGATCCACACAGGCGAGCACGGATTCAGAATCCGGTTTAAGGATATCGAGATCAGAACCCTTCCCTAGCCGAAGGGCTCCGCAATATCGCGACACCGCTCCGGGAGGGGCGGCGAATTCAAGAATAAAGGACGGGGACATGACGAAGAACAATCGTAGGGACTTTCTGAAGCTATCCACCGCGGCTGCCCTGACGGCTGCCGGGATGGGTGGCGCGGAGAAGGCTTTGGGGGCGACAGGCGGCTTATCAACGGCTGAAGCTTCCGCGGCGCCTGCGCCGGTGCCTGCTCCACCGCGCGGATATGAGCCTTTTGCGCTGGGAGTCATGACGGGTATCGGAAATAATCCGGAAGCGGCGATGGCCAAGGTGCACAGCCTGGAGATGCATACCTGCCAAATCGATTCAGATCTGCTGAGCGATGAGATGCTCGATCGGCTGGGTAATGCCCTGAGCAAATACAACATCGCCGTGACGGCCATGGGGACAGACGGACCGGGACCCTATATTTACAACTTCTATGATGGTCCTTTGACCCTGGGACTGATTCCGCGCACTTACCGGGGCCAGCGGCTTGTATAGTTGAAGGAGTATTCGGACCAGGTCAAGAAGCTGAATGTCCCGGCCATACGCATCCACGCCGGTTTCATTCCTGAAGACCCGAATGCCGAATTATAGTGGGAGTCGATTGAGGCATTGCGGGACGTCGTCAGCCACTGCAAAAAGAATGGGCAGGATTTTCTTTACGAAACGGGTACGGAATCTCCCACCACGATGCTCCGAGCAATGAAGGATGTTGGCCTCGATGGTGAACTCAGTAACCAGGGTGCAAATCTTGACACCGCGAACCTGATTCTCTATGACAAAGCCAACCCGCTCGACGCGCTTGACGTCATTGGTCCTTATGTGAAGAACACTCATGCCAAAGATGGTTTGTATCCCACGGGTACCCGTGAACTGGGTAAAGAAGTTGCAATCCCGCACGGGAAAGTGAATTTTCCAAAAATTATTGCAAAACTGAAGGAACTGAATTATCAAGGCCCGATTACCATTGAGAGGGAAATCTCAGGCCCCGAACAACTGGAAGATGTGAAACGGGAACGGGATTACCTGCTGAAACTGATCCACTCCTAAGAGATCTTCTCGCGGGTATGGACCTGGATGGAAATTTAAAGGAGGGAAAGACAGTGAGTGAAGATTCCGGAAAGAAAGTTGGACGGAGGGAGTTCATGGGCACGGCAGCAGCGGCTGCCGGTTTTATGATTATGGCCCCGCAACTCGTGCGGGGGACGGCTGCGAACTCGTCGCTCCGAGTGGGACTGCTTGGCTGCGGAGGCCGCGGGACGGCTGACGCCACCTATACGATTGAGACCGGCAAGGCGCACCTGGTGGCGCTGGCGGACCTTTTTCAGGACCAACTCGACAAGGCGAAGGCGCACTTTGACAAATTTCAGCAGGCGAAAGGCCTTCCGGCAATCGACCGCAAGCTGATGTTCCGCGGCCCGGATGCCTATCGGGAGATCGCGAATTCAAAGGACGTGGATGTCGTGATCATTACCACGCCGCCTTACTTTCACCCGCAGCACCTGGCGGAGGTTGTTACAGCAGGCAAGCACGTTTACTGCGAAAAACCGGTTGCGGTTGACCCGGCTGGATGCGTGTCAGTGCTCGATTCCGGCCGTCGGGCGCAAGGCCGCCTGAGCCTGGAGGTCGGTTTCCAGCTTCGCAACGCTCCGCCTTACGTGGAGCAGGTGAAGCGGATTCACGCCGGCGCGCTGGGCGATATCGTGTCCGGGGCCGGACACTATTTCTCGGGTTATATTGACCGGCCTTCCTGGCCGGGCGCGTCCCTGGACGAACATCGGCTGCGCAACTGGGTCCACTACCGAATCCTGTCAGGCGACATCATCGTCGAGCAGAACATTCACGTGGTTGACTGCTGCAACTGGTTTTTGCAGGGACATCCGATCAAGGCTTCCGCTTCCGGCAGCAACCTGCACAGGCCTGACCACGGTGACGCCTACACGAATTACAGCGTTGTGTTCGAATACCCCAACAGCGTCAGCATGACGTTCGGGTCCACGCAGTTCAACAAGGGCTGGTGGGATGTGGGATGGAAATTCTTCGGCACCAAGGGTGT
>JBJKQZ010000057.1:0-5410 GCA_046704865.1 Terriglobia bacterium | reverse complement strand
GCCCATCCGGACGCTGAGATCATCAATCTGGACAAGCTGACCTACGCCGGTAATCCGGAAAATCTTGCCGAAGTTTCATCATGGCCGAATTATGAGTTTGTGCTGGGGGATGTGTGCGACGCTACTCTGGTTGAGTCTCTGATGAAGCGCAACCCTGATGGAGTGGTCCATTTTGCCGCGGAAAGTCACGTGGACCGAAGCATCGAAAGCGCGCAGGAATTTATTCGAACTAACGTCCAGGGGACCCACACGCTGCTGGAATCGGCCCGCCGCAGCGGAATCAGAAGGTTCCTGCATGTTTCAACAGACGAGGTTTATGGAAGCCTTCAACCGGGCGAATCCGCCAGTGAAAATTCACCCTTCCGCCCGAACAGTCCATATGCCGCCAGCAAAGCCGCTTCTGACCTGATCGTGCGCAGCTACTGGAAGACTTACGGTTTTCCGGCGATCACCACCCGCTGCTCCAATAACTACGGGCCAAACCAGTTTCCGGAAAAGCTGATCCCGCTGATGATCGCCAATGCGCTGGAGGGCAAAAAGCTGCCGGTGTTTGGCGACGGGCTCCACGAGCGCGACTGGATTTTTGTGGAGGACCACTGCCTCGCGCTGGATGTGCTGCTGCAAAAGGGCCAGCCCGGAGAAGTTTATAACATCGGATATGGAAATCCCGTTTCGAACCTGGGCATTATCCGCAGGCTTCTTGGAATTCTGGGAAAACCGGAGAGCCTGATTGAATTTGTTGCCGACCGGCCGGGCCACGACCGCCGCTACGCCCTGGACACGACGAAAATGGCCAATGAACTCGAATGGCGCGCAAACGTTGACCTCGATAAAGGCCTGGAGCGGACCGTCCAGTGGTACCGCTCGAACCCGGAGTGGATACAGAAGGCCCGCAGCGGAGAGTACCAGAAGTATTACGACAAGTTTTACCTCCAGCGTGACAACACACTTTCCCAACTCTGAACCGGCCTGGAGATCCTGATCACCGGCAGTAACGCATTATCCCGGGAAAGATCGGGTTCCCACCTGCAGGTGCGTTTCAAACATTCCCCGCATTCACAGCGAAACCTCCGTTGCGGTTCAGGCGGCTTGCACAGCTTCTTCCAGGGCAATCGCCCGCGGAAACAGCAGATCGTTCTCAAGGTGAATATGCTGATGCAGGTCTGTCTGAAATGCTTCCAGCCCCTGGTAGAGCGCCTTGAAACTGGTGCAGGCGTCTTCGGGTGGAGTGAAGTTTCCGGTAAGGCTTTGTATTTCCTTGATCAGGTGGCCTGCGTCATCGTGTTCCTGAACCATCATCCGTACAGGATTTTGCACGGTTCCAAAGGGCGCACGTGGTGGAGCGGACTTGTGTGCTGCGGAATCTTCCAGCCGCATGATGTAAGGGAACAACATTTGTTCTTCCTTCATCATGTGCATGCTCAATTCATCGCTCAACGCATCAAACATTTCATTGACCCGGCTGAGTTCCGGATGTCGCCCCCCATGCTTTGAAACCACTTTTGCCAGCAGCGTGCGCAGCCGCAAACCCTCTTCGCGGCAAAATGCGTGATGTTTTTCCACGATGTGGCTGACCAGGCTGGCAAGTGAACGCTCGCTCCAGTCTCCTGCTTCGTTTTCCGATTTGTCCTTGCAGGTTGCATCCTCAAGCAGTTCTGCAACATGGTTCACGTCAATCCCTGCTTCCTGGCATGCCACGGTCAGCGGTTTACGCCCCCCGCAGCAATAGTCGATTCCCAGTTTTTCAAACACAGCGGCGGCATTGGGCCGCTCCAACGCAATTTCTGCGACTGTCTTCTGGCTTTCCATACGCATCCATCCTCCTCTTGCGGGTGGCCCTTGTGATCGGCTTCCGGCAGATGCCCCATCTCACATGGCCCCGTTTGCTACAGTCATTACAGGGCATCGCAAGCGTCCTTGACTATGACAAAAGTCACGCGAATCTCGCGGCACAGAGGCCCGTGATCGACCGCTGTTCTGAAGCGAATCAGGAGGTAGTCCGATGAGGACGCCCGAATGAGCGTCTATCGTTATTCTGCCGGCAGCGACTGAAATCATAAGTCTTGAAAAACTTTCACATTAGAATTAATCTAAAGTTTCAATGGACGCCAATGCGATCAGGAAATCCCTGGAAGAGAGCGGATTGCGGTGCACGCCGCAACGCTACGCCGTGATGGCTTTCCTGATGGAACATATCAGCCATCCCACGGCTGCGGAAATTTTTGAAGCCGTCAATCGGGCCGACCCCCGATGTTCAAGGGCCACCACTTACAACAATCTGCGGGACCTGGTGCTGGCCGGGCTGGTGCGTGAAGTGGCGGTTGAAGGCCGCGCCGCGCGATTCGATGCGAAAGGTATGCGCCATCACCACTTTGTCTGCGATCGCTGCGGCAAAGTTGAAGACGTGGATTGGTTTGACTTGCCCAGGCCTGCCAAAAGTTCCCTTGGCAAGCGCGTTCTCCGCCAATCCGAACTTATCTTGCGGGGACTGTGCGCGAATTGCGCCGCGCGGCAAGGATCCCGACCAGCGTCCTAAGCTTGTGAATTTGAGATTCAGCGCGCGCTGCCAGGCACGGCCGGCGGCGATAGCGCCAATGAAAAAGCGAGGAGGATGCACGCATGGCTGACGCATTGAATACTACACCGGGGACCAGTGGTCCCGCACATCAGGAGGAACGCTTGACGACAGAAAGCAAGTGCCCGTTTTCGAGCAGGACCACTGCTCACGCAAACAGTGACTGGTGGCCGAACCAGCTGGACCTTCAGGTTCTCCACCAGCACTCCAACCTTTCCAATCCAATGGGTGAAAAGTTTGATTACGCCAGGGAATTCAAGAGCCTCGACCTGAATGCCGTCATCAAGGACTTGCATACCCTGATGACGGACTCGAAGGATTGGTGGCCGGCCGATTTTGGCCACTACGGGCCGCTCCTGATCCGGATGGCGTGGCATGCCGCAGGCACCTACCGCATCGGCGACGGCCGCGGCGGCGCTGGCACGGGCCAGCAACGCTTTGCACCGCTCAACAGCTGGCCGGACAACGTGAATCTCGACAAGGCGCGCCGGTTGCTGTGGCCGGTGAAACAGAAATACGGCCGCAAGATTTCGTGGGGCGACCTTATGATCCTGGCCGGCAATGTCGCCCTTGAGTCGATGGGCTTTAAGACGTTCGGCTTTGGCGGCGGGCGCGAAGACGCCTGGGAGCCCGACGAGGACATTTATTGGGGTCCCGAGGGCAAATGGCTGGCGGATGAGCGTTACAAAGGCGAGCGCGACCTTGATAACCCTCTTGCTGCCGTGCAAATGGGGTTGATTTATGTGAATCCGGAAGGACCGAACGGCAAGCCGGACCCGATTGCCGCTGCGGTGGACATTCGGGAAACCTATGCCCGCATGGCCATGAATGATGAAGAGACTGTGGCGCTGATTGCCGGCGGCCACACCTTTGGCAAGACTCATGGCGCCGGAGATGCAGCACTGGTTGGCCCGGAGCCGGAAGCCGCACCCATCGAGGAGCAGGGCCTTGGATGGAAAGGCAAATTTGGCACGGGCAAAGGCGATGACGCGATCGGCAGCGGGCTGGAAGTGATTTGGACCACAACGCCGATCAATTGGAGCAACAACTTTTTTGCGAACCTGTTCGGCTACGAATGGGAATTGACCAAGAGCCCGGCCGGTGCGTATCAATGGGCACCCAAGAACAACGGAGGCGCTGGAACCGTGCCGGACCCGCACGATCCATCAAAGCGCCGCTCGCCCTCCATGCTGACCACAGACCTCTCTTTGCGCTTTGACCCTGCTTACGAAAAGATTTCGCGGCGATTCTATAAACACCCGGACAAGTTCGCCGAGGCGTTTGCCAAAGCGTGGTTTAAATTGACCCACCGTGACATGGGGCCGATTTCGCGATACCTTGGCCCGCTGGTTCCCAAGGAACCGCAACTGTGGCAGGACCCCGTGCCCGCCGTGGATCACAAACTTATCGGAGCGAGGGATGCTGAGGCCCTGAAGGCCAAAATCCTGAAATCCGGCCTGTCAATTTCCGAACTGGTCAAGACGGCCTGGGCGTCAGCATCAACGTTCCGCGGCTCTGACAAGCGCGGCGGAGCGAACGGAGCACGCATTCGCCTGTCGCCGCAAAAGAACTGGAAAGTGAACCAGCCGGCCGCGCTGGCAAAGGTCCTGAAGAAGTTGGAGGCAATTCAGAAGAGTTTCAACCGCTCACTCTCCGGTGGGAAGAAAGTCTCGCTGGCAGATGTGCTTGTTCTGGGTGGTTGCGCCGCCGTTGAAGAAGCGGCAAGAAGAGCCGGCCTCAATGTGAAGGTTCCTTTCTCGCCGGGGCGCACGGATGCCACGCAGGAGCAGACCGATGTGAAATCCTTTGCCCCACTGGAGCCGACCGCTGACGGGTTCCGCAACTACCATCGGAATGGCGACGGGAGGTCCCCGGAAGAGCGGCTTGTGGACCGGGCGCAGTTGCTGAAATTGACTGTTCCCGAGATGACGGTCCTTGTAGGTGGACTTCGCGTCCTGAATGCCAATTTCGGCCAGTCCAGGCACGGGGTCTTTACCAAACAGCCTGAGACGCTGACGAATGACTTTTTCATCAACCTGCTCGACATGAATACGGAGTGGCAGCCATCTGCGGCGACTGAAGGCGTATATGAAGGGCGTGACCGTTCCACCGGCAAGCTCAAGTGGACCGGTACCCGGGTTGATCTGGTCTTTGGTTCAAACTCTCAACTCCGTGCAACCGCTGAAGTCTACGCTTGTGCTGATTCAAAGCAGAAGTTTGCCAAGGACTTTGTGGCGGCGTGGAGCAAGGTGATGAATCTCGATCGCTTTGATCTCGCCTGAGACGGGCCAGAGTGTGACGGGCCGGACTTGAGCATAAGCGTCACGCTGCTGCGGGCCACTTGCTCGCCATTTGCTGTCCCCGGGTTCCTTGCGGAGCCCGGGGCGCGCAGCGTGTACAGCGGCAATGCGCGTGGGTACCTGCCAGCCCGGCCGCCTGCTAATTCGGCCTTCCCAGGAAGGCATGACGGACCCTTCGGCCTGAAGCCTGCCACAACTTGACGATCTCAAACACGATGGTCGTCGTGTAGGTTACGGCTATCCAGACACAAACCGCCTCAATGGGCAGTCTGAACCACGCTCCTACAAAAACGCCCAGCATCTGGTTCTCCCGGTATCCCCACCAGCCGTAAGGTACGGCAAGCGTCACTTCCCACAGGAGGCTGATGAGGAGGATGAAGAAGAGCGTGATGCTGAAGGCTCGCCAGTTGATGAAGCGGCGCGCAGTGGGGAAAAACCCTGCTGCGGGAACCACGGCGCCAGCGACAAGGAACACGAAGTAACCCGGAAAACCCACGGGGTCTGGAGCAAAGAATTTCTTATACACGACGGCCAA
>JBJKQZ010000056.1:0-8767 GCA_046704865.1 Terriglobia bacterium | reverse complement strand
ACCTGGTCCTCCGAAATCGTAAAAATCACGCTGATTGGCTGTACCTGTGTGATGACCAACAGGCCGCTTTGGGAGCTGGCCTGAACATAATTTCCCGGATCGATCAGCCGCAGACCGATCCGGCCGGTAATCGGGGCCGTTATATGGCAATAGGTAATGTTCAGCTTGGAGCTCGCAATTGCCGCCTGGTCGGCTTTGATCGCTGCCTGATCCTGTTCCACCAGGGCTTTTTGAGTGGCAACTTGTTGTTCAGGTATCGCATTGTGGGTGATCAGGGTTTGATAGCGCGCCAGATCCACTTGCGCATTGTCCAAGGAAGCCTGGTCTTTGGCTAATTGTGCCTGTGCCTGCATCAACTGGACCTGAAAAGGTCTTGGATCGATTTCTACAAGTGGATCGCCCTGGCGTACGTGATCGCCTTCGCGATAGTAAATCTTCATTAACTGTCCGTCCACGCGGCTTTTGACCGTTACGGTGTAGATCGGTGTCACAGTGCCCAGGCCTGTCAGATAAACCCCGATGTTGCCTTTTTGCGCCTTTGCGGCAACCACGGGGATGACCATTCCGCCCCTGCTGTGGCCGCCGGCTGACTGGTTGGTTGCCGTGCCGGGCCCTGATCCTCCTCGCTTTCTGCTGTAAGAGTAGATTCCGGCCGCGAGCAAAGCCAGAACAAGCAGCCAGATCCACCTTGCTGAAGAATGCTTTTGTTCCCGAAACTCGACATGCTGCGGGGCAACGACATTTTCTTTAATCTGCGTAGGGAATTGTTCCTTCATATATTCTTCCGTCCTGCTTGCCAGTTGTGCACCAGCCCGTGGGCTCAACTAATCTGCAAAAGTCCCAAATGCACTGCCACCGGCCAGCCTTGCGGCTGTTTTCTGTCCGTCATTTTTTGCGGGGGACTGGTGAGAGCACTTTGGGCCGCTAGCACGTCTTGGCGCTTTTGCAGTTGGAGTACAGCTTGTTCAACCGGAGAACTTGTTCGTCAGACCATTTTCCAAGAAAGGCTTGCAGAGTGCGAACCCTACCCCATTCAGGTCAACTCTTACGATGCTTCCTCCATTCTTCCACCGAGCCTGCATCCCTCATTTACCTTTCAGGAAAGGCAGGGACTTGCGCTGAGGCTCCTCCCATCCGGTCGCCGGCTGGAGTGTCTGGTCCGGGCCGTCAGCTACCGGTTGGAGGTAATGACGTTTACGCCTGATAGTGGGTTACAGGTCAAGGCCTGTAAGAGCGGCCAACTTCTGACTTGCCCTGTTTGTACGAGGGCTCTGGTCTCGCCCATTTTCTCTTCGGTTTTCGGCAACAATCGAAGGCGTGGCGAAATAGGCGGATCCCCTCACCGAAGGTATTGATAAGCAAGTCTTTAGATTGGCTTCGTTCCTTGAGGTTGCTCCGTGTGGACCGTTCTTATTGCCAAAGTGTGATCCTTTGCCTAAGTTAATGCAGGAAATTGATGCAGCAGCGATGGGGCAGAAAACACGATAGCAAAGCAACCCCTCCCTACCTGGTTTGCGTCAGAGAGTATTCCTGGTACGGAAATTTTTTGCAAGGAGTTCAAGCACAGAGTTAGGCGTTTGCCCCGACAGTCCAATATCCTTGAGTCTTTGGGAGGTTTTGCGTGGTTTTTGCCGAGGCCAGGCAATACGATAATGTTGCATCCCAAACGAACAGGTTGTATTGTATTTTGATATCAGTGTATTAGGAGACGGACATTGTCCAACGCGCGGGGCATGAGCGGAATTATAGTCGCCACGGCCTTGGGCTCTATGTCAAAGGAAAAACCAAGTGGGGAAAATTTACAGGCTGCTGCTCGTCGTCATCTTTGTCCTCTGGATTCCGATCTGGAGTTCCGCACAGGATTCTTCCGAACAGAAGACCCAAGCCGAGGCGACGGCGAATACGACTGGCCCGACTGCTTTTGCCCAGGCGGTGGGAATGCGCTCCAATCTGGGGACGGTCTACAACGAAGGCATCGGGGTCGGTTACAACATTACTGAGCATATCGGTGGTGACGTCGGCGCATCCCTTTACACTATTCAAAGCCC
The DNA here is from genome assembly GCA_046704865.1 of Terriglobia bacterium. GTDB lineage: Bacteria > Acidobacteriota > Terriglobia > UBA7540 > UBA7540 > SCRD01. The sequence continues at coordinate 6,719 of JBJKQZ010000056.1, read as the reverse complement.
CTTTTCCATTGTTACGAATCATGACTGGCGTTGGACTACGCTGGTGGGAGATCCCTTTATCGATCTTCGTTACACGACGAAGTTTCACGGGCTGGATGCAACGTCGGTTCTTACCGGGACCATACCCATCTCAAGCGAAGATCGGGTTTTCGGCACAGGACGCTTCGGGGGCGACTGGTTTAACCATATTACTACCCATTTCGCCGGGCTTACGCCTTTCGTGAATTTTGGCGGGGCGAATGAAACTATGGACCGCTATATATTTCCGCGCCCCTATAACATTGCGCGGCCATATCAGGTGTTTGGATACAATACGAACTTCGAAGCGGGCACCGACTTTACAGTCTTCAAGAAGTATACGGTTGGCGCTTCCGCATACGCCATAGTGCCTTTTGGAAAGCAAAAGATTTTCAGCAGACTGGTTTCGCCAGATTCGGCCATTGCCGGGGACGCGAATCACAACCGCTATTGGAATAACGCCTTTGAAACCGTTGGCAATGCCAAGATTGCGCGTGACAATGGCTACTCCGGATGGGTGGAATTCACCCCGATCAAAAACCTCAAGGTGCAGGCCGGATATACCTATAGCGTTCACTACCGATGGGGTTCCGCGTACGTGATGCTGAGATTTGACGGAACTTCGCTGATTCGATTCCTGACAGCAACCGACTAGGGACGCGAGAGCAATAGCTCTTGCTTACTGTCACCTGAATCTCGAATGGGCGGAGCCAACGAATTTTTCTGAAGTGAAGGGAAAGAAGCATTTGAAAAGGAACACGGTCGTCTGCCTCCTGATTGCAATTTTCATAGGGCTCGCGACTTGGTCATCGAACTATGGCCAAGAGGCGGCCCCTGTTCGTTTCCCGGCACCCAAGCTGGCGGGAGAGGAGCATGTTTCTTTTTCCCGTTTACCTCTCAGTTTCGAGCGCAATGAAGGCCAGGTAAGCCCGCGAACCAGGTACCTGGCCCGCGGCCAGGGCTTCACGCTCTTCCTCACCGGCAATGACGCCATCCTTCAACTCATGAAGCCGGAAGCAGTTAGGCAAGAGTTCGGACTTGGACAACAGGGTGCTAACGGCAGTATTGACAAGGCCCCCGGAGGGCTCACCTCGCGCTTTGCGGACGTTGTTGACCTGAAACTGCTGGGTGCAAACCAGAATGCGAAAATTGCGGCTGTGGATATGCTTCCGGGCCGGACGAGTTATTTCCTTGGGAAGGACCCCCGCAACTGGCACACCAACATACCCAATTACGCCCGCGTAAATTACTACAAAATTTATCCCGGCATTGACCTCACATATTACGGTCGCCAGGGACAGTTGGAGAACGACTTTGTTGTATATCCGGGATCGGATCCGAAGAAGATCTGTCTGGGCCTGGATGGTGCGGAAAAGGTTCACATCAATTCCGCCGGTAACCTGGTCCTTTCCGTAAGCGGAGGGGAAGTATATCTCCGGCATCCACTGGCCTATCAAGGGCAGGGTGTGGATCGGAAGGAAGTCCCGGTTCGCTACGTCCTCAGTGCCGGAAATCGGGTTAGGTTCGGGCTCGGAGCCTATGATCGCAATCAGGAACTCGTGATTGAACCTGTTTTGTCTTATTCCACTTACCTTGGCGGCAGCGGTGGCGACGTTGGCTACGGCATCGCCGTTGACTCGGCGGGGGACGCCTACGTTACAGGAACTACGGCATCGCTGAATTTCCCAACCACGAACGGCGGGCAAGCCACTCTCGGGGGTGGTAAGGACATCTTTGTTTCCAAATTGAATCCCGCGGGTACAGCCCTCCTCTATTCTGTTTTTCTGGGAGGTGGCGATCTCGACAGGTCGACTGGAATTGCAATCGATTCCACAGGAGATGCCTATCTCACTGGTTACACCTCGTCGACAAACTTTCCAACCACGAGCGGGGTCTATCAGACGAGCAATGCTGGAAACACCGACGCTTTCATCGCCAAGCTTGATCCGACCGGCTCCAATCTCGTCTATTCCACTTACCTCGGCGGCAGCGGGATTGATTATGGGCGGGCGATTGCCGTGGACGCCTCCGGTGATGCCTTTATCACAGGGTCTACGCAGTCGGTGGACTTCCCCACAATGAGTCCGCTCCAAGTCGGCCTGGATGGTGGTTCGGATGCGTTTGTGTCGGAAGTTGATCCAACCGGCGCCAACTTGCTTTATTCGACATACCTTGGCGGCAGTGGCGCGGATGAGGCGCTTGCCATTGTCCTGGATGGTTCAGGGAATCCCTACATCGCTGGCTACACTTTCTCATCGAACTTTCCGACCCAGAATGCGTTTCAATCGACGCTCTCGGGGCCGTCGGATGCCTTTGTTGCGGAAATTAATCCTGGGACTTCGTCGCTGGTATTCTCGACGTTCCTGGGCGGAGGTTCTTCCGACAGCGCGCAAGCCATTGCCCTCGATTCAACCGGAAGCATTTATCTGGCCGGTTCCACGACTTCGAATAATTTTCCTGGAACGGCTGGAGGCGCTCAAGCAACCTATGAAGGCCTGGGGGATGCCTTTGTCGCCAAACTTGCGCCTGGGGCGACCCAACTGGTTTATGCAACCTACCTGGGGGGCAGCGGATTGGACCAGGCCAATGGGATTGCCATAGATTCTTCCGGCGACGCTTTTGTTACCGGATTTACCGAATCGAGTGACTTTCCTCAAGCTGACGCCCTGCAAAAAGTGCTGGGGATTTCCGGGGCCGGTTCTTGCGGTACGACTCCGTGTGCTGACGCCTTTGTCACTGAACTTGGTCCTTCAGGCAGCATCACTTATTCCACATTCCTGGGTGGAACCGCCGCCGACCTGGGCCAGGCCATTGCCGCAGACGCTTCAGGGGGGGCTTACGTGACGGGTAGCACCGCTTCAGCAAACTTTCCTGTTATTGCCGGTGCACCTCAATCAACCTACGCTGGAACCAATTCGAGCACCAACGTTTTTATAGCCAAGGTCAGCCCTCAAGACGCGCCGGCGGTTGCGCTCAGCCCGCAGAGCCTCAATTTTGGGAACCAGGCCCTCAATAACGCCAGCAACCAGCAGACGATAACCCTGTTCAATGCTGGAAGCGCACCGTTGACCATCACCAGCATTAGCGCGAGCGGCCAGTTCAGCCAGACCAATAATTGCGGAACTACCGTACCTGCCGGTGGCGGTACGTGCACGATTCAGGTGACGTTTACTCCCACCCAGACCGGTTCCGTGACCGATCAGATCACCATCACGGACAATGCGTCGAGCAGTCCCCAGACCATCACTGTCACCGGGACAGGTGTTACCTCAGCCGGAACGCTCACCCTATCGGCAGGCAGTCTTTCGTTCTCTTCTTTCACGATTGGGCAGAGTAGCCCGGCGCAGACTCTGCAGCTTACCAACACAGGCAACACAGCTGTCACCGTCGACAGCATCGGCGTTACAGGGGATTATGCCGAGACAAACACCTGCGGGACTCTCCCTGCTGTCCTCAATGTCGGCGCCACATGCAGCATTAGCGTCACATTTACTCCAACGGCAACTGGAAGCCGGTCGGGGACTTTGACTGTCCAGGATGATGCGACCAACAGTCCTCAATCGGCTTCACTCACCGGAACGGGCAACGCTGTGTTTTCGCTTTCGGCCAATGTGCGGTCGAGCGTTCTTCTGATTGGTACCACAATGACCACGTTTACGGTAACTGCTACTGCGCCGACATCGTTCCAGGACACGATTAATCTCTCATGCACCACAGGGACTTGTTCTTTCAATCCTTCATCCATAACGGCGGGCCAGTCGAGCACGCTTACGCTAACCGGACTCTCGGCCTCCACGGCAAATCCCTTCGACTTTTCGATTAAAGGGACCAGTGGTAATCAGTCCGCGACAGTGGCGCTGACGGTATTTTTCCAGGATTTTTCACTTTCCCAGACTTTGCCGACGCCGCAGCTTCGCACGGTTACGGCGGGCAGTTCAACCACGTACACTGTTACCATAACGCCTTCGAACGGTTTCAATCAGGTTGTACTCCTGGGTTGCCGGAATCTGCCGCAAGGTACGGATGCCACGGCACAAAAGCCTGATACGACCTGTACTTTTTCGCCACCAGGCGTCACTTTGAACGGGTCTAGTTCTGTCACATCCACGCTAACCATCAACACAACGGCGTCGGCCAGTTCTTTGTTAATGCCGCGGCCGCCCGCCGGGCCTCCGCCCTGGGGGCACTTGAAGTACATGTGGTGGGAATTGACGGCTGCGCTGCTTATAATGCTTGGGGTATTCATAATCCTTGCAGGACGCCACCTGCCTGGCCAAAGGCCGGTTGGGATTCGCTCCAGCTTTGCTGTTTTGATGCTGGCAGTTTCGCTGACCGCTCTGGCAGTTGCGTGCAATAGCACCTATGTTGGGCCTAAGACAACTCCGGTAACAACGGGCACTCCCGCTGGTACCTATACCGTTACCATTGTCGGAACACTGGGGAGTAATAACAACATCAAGCGAACCACAACGGTTAATTTGGCGGTCTCGCCGTAAACGGCCGAGGAAGACGCAAGATGCCCTGAGAGGGCTCATGAGTTAGCTGCGGAAGAATTTGGCACGGCGGGGGAGAGATTTCAGTATGGTCAAGGAGTTCAGTGTGAGAGTTAAACGTTTTGCTGCGGTCCATAAAGGATCCGCACATGCTCGACGAGGGTTTCTGCGGGGCCGTTGCTTATTCGGCATCAGTTTGTGTGCCTTGGCCATGGTTGGCCTGGGTCTGGCACTGAGCACGGCCCAGGGATCTCCGCTCCGCAAATCCCATGAAATGAAGGTCTTGGCCAACCGCCTTGCCAAGATGCCGCTCAGCTTTGAACCGAATCAGGGACAAACCGACTCGCGCGTTAAGTTCCTGGCACGAGGTTCGAATTACACACTGTTCCTGACAGCCCATGATGCTGTGCTGGCGCTTCGCAACGGGAAAACCGGGCAGAAGTCTTCAACCGGGGCTGTTGTGCGTCTTCGCCTGCTGGGCTCCACGTCCTCTGCCAATGTTACAGGTCAGTTCAGACTTGGAGGGTACAGTAACTATTTGCTGGGAAACAACCCTCAGAATTGGCATACGAATATCCCAAACTACGCCCGGGTCCGGTATCACCAGATTTACCGGGGCATCGACCTTGTTTATTACGGCCGGCAGGGGCAATTGGAGAACGATTTCATCCTGGCCCCAGGCTCGGATCCCAAATTCATCCAAATTGGTCTGGAAGGCGTGGATAACTTGCGGGTGGACCAGTCCGGAAATCTGGTGTTGAAAGCGAGTGGTGGAGAAATCCTCTTTCGGCGGCCTCAAGCCTATCAGGGCCGGGGAGCGAACCGGAAGTCCGTGGCAGTTCATTATGTAGTTGAGGCCGGGAACCGGATCAGTTTTGGCCTCGGGGCTTATAACCATCGTCAGGAACTAGTGATCGACCCGGTTTTGGCCTATTCAACATATTACGGTGGTAGCGGCGGTGATATCGGATATGGCATCGCTGTGGACTCCTCCGGAAATGCCTATGTCACGGGGATTTCAAACTCTTCCAATTTCCCAACCAGCACTGGCTCACAAAGTTCCAGTTATGGCGGAAATGGCGACGTATTTGTGGCAAAAATCAATCCGGCAGGCACCGCATCCGACACATCGTCCACGCCTCAAAAGGTTTTTTCAACGTACCTGGGCGGGAGCGGCACGGATTCAGGCAATGCCATTGCAGTCAACGCTGGAGGTGATGCGTTCGTTACGGGCAGCACAAACTCTTCAAACTTCCCGACGACCACCGGAGTGTTCCAGACAACCTATGGTGGTAGCGGCGACGCTTTTGTGGCCCAGTTGAACAGCACAGGTTCCGGCCTTGTCTATTCTTCCTATCTCGGCGGTAGCGGCGCCGACTCTGGGATGGGCATTGCGATCGATTCCTCAGGTAATGCGTACGTCACTGGATCCACACAATCGCCTGATTTCCCGACTGCGACACCAGTGCAAGCGACAAACGCTGGGGCTTCAGATGCCTTCGTAGCAAAGGTTAACTTTGGAGCTACTCAGCTGCTCTATTCCACTTATCTTGGTGGAACAAAAGCCGACGTAGCCCAGAGTATTAAGGTCGATACTTCAGGCAACGCGTATGTCGCTGGGTATACATTTTCCACGGATTTCCCTCTGCAGAACCCGGTACAAGGCTCTAATGCAGGGACAGTGAATGCATTCGTCACGGAGTTGAATGCCGCCGGATCGGCCGTAACGTTTTCGACGTATCTGGGGGGCAGCGGCGATGACCGCGCCTACGGACTGGCACTCGACTCAAGTGGAAATATCTATATAACGGGTGGCAGCCAGTCTACTGATTTCCCAACTACCGTTGGAGTTGTGCAGGGCTCCAATAATGGCCAGTCGGACGCCTTCGTGGCTAAGATCAATCCTGCGGGCCCCACGCTTGTGTACTCCACTTTGTTGGGCGGAACCGGAGTGGAACAGGGCAACGCCATTGCCGTTGATTCTTCCGGGGATGCGTTTGTTACTGGTTTTACGAACTCCAGTGATTTTCCAACTTTTAATCCCATCCAATCCGTCTTGGGGATCAGCGGCGGCAGTACTTGCGGCTCTGCCTCGTGCTCTGATGTGTTTGTTTCCGAAGTAAACCCCGCCGCCACGGCCCTCCTTGAATCTACCTATCTTGGGGGAAGCGGGGCTGATTTTGGCCAGGCAATCGCGCTGGATTCGTC
>JBJKQZ010000055.1:0-10846 GCA_046704865.1 Terriglobia bacterium | reverse complement strand
AATGGTGCAACCAGACTTGTCAAGCGAGTTGACCAAGTTACTCCCGAGCTTGAAGCAGAGTGCAACGGCAAAAGTAAGCTGGGCCGGGGCGGAATGAGTACAAAGCTTCGAGCGGCCCGCAAGGCTGCGGCTTCCGGCACGCATGTGGTGATTGCAAACGGCTCACATTCAGGGGTAATCCTGCAGGCGCTGCAGCGCCGCGTGGGAACATACTTCCCGCCGCAAAAGCGGCAGGCGAGCGTGAAATCAAGGCCGAAACCATGCGAGAGCCCGCGTCAACCCGGGAAAAGCTGCAATCAGCAGCCCTGGCAGCAGCGCAAATTATCCGGCTCTCGACCGCTCAAAAAAACGAGATCCTGAGCAACATGGCCGCCGAAATCAGCCGCCATCAGGATGAAATTCTAGCCGCAAACTCGGCAGACCTCTCACAAAGCACGCTCAGCGACTCAGGCCGCGACCGTCTGCTGCTGAACCCGGGTCGTATCGAGGGTATGATCAGCGGCATCAAAGCCGTCCGGGACTTGCCAGACCCGGTGGGAGAGGTTTTGAGCGAGTGGGCGCGGCCCAACGGCCTCCGGATCCGCAAAGTGCGCGTCCCTTTCGGAGTTGTCGGTATCATCTACGAATCAAGACCCAACGTCACGGCGGATGCTGCTGCGCTCTGCCTTAAGTCCGGGAATGCGGTTGTGCTGCGCGGCGGCCACGAGGCGGTACTGACCAACGAAGCCCTCGTCAAGGTCCTCCAGGGAACGTCTGGAGTTCCTCCTGGCAGCATTCAGTTACTCGATTCCCGCCGCCGTGAGACAGCCAACGAACTCATGTGCGCTCGCGGACTGGTTGATGTGCTTGTGCCCCGGGGTGGAGCGTCGCTGATCCAGCATGTGGTTGAAAATGCCACCGTTCCCGTAATTGAAACAGGAGCTGGCAATTGCCACGTCTATGTGGACAAGGATGCCGATTTTGAACTTGCCGACCAAATTGTAATTAATGCCAAAACGCAGCGCCCGTCAGTGTGCAACGCGGCGGAAAAACTTCTGGTCCATCAGGACATTGCAAGCAAATACATCCCCAGGATTATTACAAAGCTCGCGGCTTGCGGCGTTGAAATCCTGGGTGATGATAGAACTCGTGAACTCGCCAAAGGGCAGCAGGTGGGCGTTGCGTCATCTGAGGACTGGTACACGGAATTCCTGGCCCTGCGGATGGCAATTGCAGTTGTTCCGACGCTGGATGCCGCCATTTCGCACATCAACCATTACTCAACCCGGCACTCGGATGCGATAGTGACGGCCAGCGAGGAGCGCGCCTGGCGGTTTCTTAAACAGGTGGACTCGGCTGCGGTTTACTGGAATGCTTCCACGAGATTCACGGACGGCGGCGAATTTGGGCTGGGCGCGGAAATGGGCATCAGCACTCAAAAGCTCCACTGCCGCGGGCCGTTCAGCCTGGCGGAGCTGACGTCAACCAAATACGTCATATTAGGCACCGGCCAGGTTCGTCCCACTGCCTGAGAGGTTTCTCTTTCCATAACAATTCAATTTTCATTTGAGATGCTGGATCTGTGCACTGAGCAACTGAAGGACCCGCTTTCCAGGGCCTTTCGCGGTCCAAAAGAATTCGCACCTCTTGCCATTTTGAACTGAACAACCGATGCCTCCGCCCACAGGCGCGAGGCAAAGCACACAACCAGGCAATAAAACCAGGATAGAGGCGAGTTTCTAAAATGGTACGCTTGTTCAACGTTTATCACTCAGGGCGTATGGCCTTGCTTGCCGGGCTTGAGGCGGTGCTGGTTACAGTCTCTATTGTTGTCGCACTCGGCCTGAGCCATAGAACAAATCCATTCGCTATTCTGACTCATCTGACGGGAGTTGGTCAGGTGCTGCTGACGATTGGTATTTACATGCTGTGCCTGTACTATCTTGACTCCTATGATGCTCGTGCCTTTACCAACCGCGTTCAGATTCTCTGGCGCCTTATTTCCGTCCCGCTGATTGCCAGCATCTTCCTGTGGGGGATCGGACACTTCTTTCCTGCGATGATTGTGGTGCACAACATCGCTCTTGCTGCAGTGATCTCATTAGGACTCCTGATCGTTTGCCGGTTCTTCTTTGCGCGGCTGGTCCGCACACACCCTGCAAGCATCATTTTGGTTGGCATTAGCGACCTCGGCTGTGAGTTGGCCAGAGAAACCCGCCGGCGCCCGGACCTCGGCATTATGGTTCGCGGATATATTGACGATGGCCAGGACCTGCCGGTCGCTTACGTGCCTGTGCCCTGTCTGGGCCGGATCTCAGGAATGAATGAAGTCATCGCAGGGAGCCGTATTGACCTGTTGGTAGTGGATTCAAAGGAACGGCGAGGCAAGCTGCCCGTCAAAGAACTCCTGCAACCTCGCATCCGGGGAATGAGGGTTGTAGACATCGGAACTTTTTGCGAGCAGGTGAGCGGGAAAATCCCGTTTGAAAAAGTGTTCCCGAGCTGGCTGCTTTTCTCCGATGGATTTCGCCTTCACCGCAGGCTGATTATGCTGAGGCGGTTTTACTCCTGCATTCTTTCTGCTTTCGGACTTCTGATTTCTCTTCCCGTGATGATACTGATCGCCATCGGCATCAAGCTTGAATCCAGCGGGCCAGTTTTATACTCGCAGGAACGTGTCGGGCTGGACGGGCGGGTTTTTACACTGTATAAGTTCCGCTCGATGCGCCAGGATGCCGAGCAGAATTCCGGACCCACCTGGGCAATCGATAAAGACAAGCGCGTTAGCCGAATTGGCCGCTTTCTGCGGGCCTCACATCTGGACGAGCTGCCGCAGCTTTGGAATGTGCTGCGCGGTGATATGAATCTTGTCGGACCACGGCCGGAACGTCCATGCTTTGTCAAGACGCTCGAGGAACTCAGCCCCTATTACGCTTATCGCCACCTGGTCCGCCCAGGCGTTACAGGCTGGCAGCAGGTTCGCCAGGGATACTGCTCCACGGTTGAGGAGCAGTTGGAAAGACTCCGTTACGATCTCTTTTACATCAAACACATATCCTTATCGCTCGACTTCTACATTCTCTTCCGGACCGGGAGGATCATTCTCTGGGGAAGAGGGGCTAAATAGGACCCGAAAGACAGCCCGGAATCAGGGATCGGTCGATTTCGAACACGCTTCCAGAAAGGTACAAACGTGGAGGTCTTCTATTTCGGAAAGCAGTCGCGGCAGCTTTTTGGAGTGCTGGAAACACCGCCTAAAAAACCGCGCGCCGGGCTGGTGTTCTGCCCACCGTTCGGCGAGGAAATGGTCGCGACTTACGCACGGCTTTCCATCTTCAGCAAGAACCTTGCGAGGCAGGGATACGCCGTGCTCCGTTACCATCCTTTCGGGACCGGAGAAAGTGGAGGCAGCTTCGCAGATTTTACAGTTACAGGAGCACTCCGCGATACGCTTGAAGCAGTAAACTGCCTGCGGGAGCGGACGGGAGTCGAGAAGTGGGGTTTTTTCGGGCTGCGCTTCGGGGCGTTTTCAGCGGTTCAGGCTGGATTGATAAGTCCTCCGGACTTTATGATTTTCTGGTCTCCCATCATAAACCTTCAGAATTACATTCGGGAGTTGCTCCGCACGCGGCTGACGGCGGAAATGGTCCATCTCCACAAAGAGCAAGTGAGAATTACCACCCGGGACATGGTGGAGGAATTCGAGGCAGAACGTTCCGTCGATATCCTCGGTTACGAATTCTCGCCCAAACTTTATCGGGAGATGAACTCGGGAACATGGCCCACAACGCCGGTGTCTACAAAAATGCTCTGGTTGTCGCGCACAACTGAAAAGAGACAGCTCGTTTCTCTCCCTGATTCATGGACAATTCCGGGAGGGAAAGTTGATTTCCAGACGCATCCGGAGTTTCCTTTCTGGGAAGAGTATTCATCGATGTTCCCCAACAAATTCGCAAGAGCTTCAATGTCCTGGCTTGAAGGAAATTAAACAGAGGCCCTGATGGCAATAAACGAAATTGTGAGCTTCCCGGCCGATGGGTGGACCTTGCATGGCATCGTCCATCCACCCCAGAAAGACACTCCAAACCGAGTGGGAGTGATTCTGTTCCACGAGAACTACAACAGCAAATTCGGCACTCATCGACTGTTCCGCGACTTTGGAGACGTGTTCGCCGATGAGGGATTCTACGTGCTGCGTTACGACGATCGCGGCATGTGTGACAGCCCTGGCCAACGCGAGGTGACTTTTGCAGACAGGCTGGACGATGCTCGCGCCGCCGTGGCGTTCTTTCGCACACAGTACCGGCTGGACACCGTCATCGCGTGGGGATTGTGCCTGGGAGCCGCAGTCGCCTTGCACCTTGCCGTGGAGAAGCGCAATAAGGATGCCAGGTTGGATGGACTGGCGCTCTGCAGCATCGTTGCCGATCCCGGAATAGTTTCCCTGCCCCAATTCGGTTACGAACGGGTTGAAATTTCTAAGATGGCGCAAGAGTACTTCCTGCGCGGGAACGTTCTGCGCAAGCTTTGGCACGCACCCCGGCACCTGAACAGTTATGCCAAAAAGCTTGGGGTTCTGGCCCGGCGATATCTGCGTCCGGACCCGCCGGAACTGGGGCGTTTGAAGAAGGCCATCGGCCAGGTGGGTGGCGCGTTGGCGCGTTATGAAGGTCCCACCATGCTTCTCTTTGGAGATCAGGATTCCTATCTCACAGATTTTGTGGAGCGGGTGAACCCGGGTGACAAGCTGAACCTGAAAGGTAAGAAGAACCCACCGGCCTGGATATTGATGAAGGATGCCGATCACACCTTTGCATCACGCCAAAAAACTCTTGAGTTATTCCGGCATACGATTAATTGGACCCGGCCGTTCCTCGAAGGACAGTTACCCTGCCAATCCGAACAGCCCGCATACGAATACGGGAGCGTTTTAAACTCGGAGCTTGCCTAGGCTGGCGGCAGGCCCAAGCCGCAGGCTACAATCGCACAAATCCGTATCACGCATCAACAAAATGCCGTTAGGCTTTCCAGCAGCACTGAGTATAGATTCTCACTGCCGGTCTTAAAGATTCGCGACTGTAACGTCGCAAAACCATCACGAAAGGAAATTACCAAAATGTCAGTAGAAAGCCCCAACTCAGATGCAATGACGGTGAGAACTTTTATTGAGGAAGAGCTTCTCAACGGACGCACGGTCAAGCTTGACGACCATGTTGACCTGATTGAAGAGGGGATCATCGATTCCCTCAGCTTGCTCCGCCTGGTTACCTTTCTCGAAGAGAATTGCGATGTTCAGGTGCAGGACGAAGAAATCGTCCCTGACAATTTCAGAACACTGGCTGCCATCCAGAGCTTCATAGCAAAACGGAAAGCGGCCAACTAGCCGCAAGGAAGCAGATATTCTTACCAACGAGCAAGTCAGAGATTCCGTAGGCACCCTGGCCCGCGGAATCAGTATCAATATGTTCGGGACCGGCTTCAACATTGTGGCCCGGCTCCTGTACAACGTCCTCATAGCTCGCCTGCTGGGTCCGCGCGATGTTGGAATTTATTACCTTGCGCTGACGGTAGCTGACCTGATCGGGGTTGTCGCGGCCGCTGGGATGGAGACCACGATCGTCCGCTACCTTGCATGGCATCGCGTGGACGGTGACTGGGGAGCTTTTCGGGGCACTCTGCGGTTCGCGATTCGCGTGGCGTGTGTCATTGCCGCGCTGGGAACTCTGGGTCTGTTCGGCCTGGCGCCCCAGGTGGCGTTGGGAATCTTTCACAAGCCTGAGGCCATTGTTCCTCTGCGGATCATGGCGCTCTTCGTGCCGTTCTACGCGCTCGAAACCCTTCTGCTTGCTGCGACGCAATCCTTCAACGAAATGAAATACAAGGCGCTGATCCAGTCGACCTTGAATCCGGCGCTTCGATTGTTTCTGATTTTGCCTGCTTTCTTCATGGACAACAAACTCTTTTACGTTCTGTCTGTTTACATTTTCACACTGCTTGTGTGCACCACCCTGGCCTATCTGGCACTGCGACGGTGCATTCCTGTAAACCTGCGGGATTATCTGCCCAAAACGCACTATCGCGAATTGGTGCAATACTCATATCCGCTCTTTTTCTTCAACATTCTTACCCTTCTGACCCTCTACAGCGATTCACTGTTTGTCGCCCACTATCGGAGTTCCGCGGAAATGGGCATCTATTCGGTCTGCATCCGCCTTGTGGTGGTTACAAGTTTTATCCTGCCGGTAATCAACCAGACCTGGGCCCCACTGATGTCGGAATTTTATCGTAAGAAGCAAATGGAGCACGTCAGCCACAATTTTAAGCTCGTCACACTCTGGGCGCTGCAAATCTATATTCCCGTCCTCCTGATGTTTCTGATCGTGCCGGGCCGGATTCTGGACCTGTTCGGCCATGGGTTCCGTGCGGCCGCGCCGTGCCTTGTGATTCTGATGGTCGGCCAGTTCATCAACAACCTCACCGGACCCGTCGGCCTGGTGCTGACCATTTCCGGCTGGACCAAGCTCCAGTTCTGGAACGCTTTCGTAATTGTCGTGCTGCAATCGGCATTGGCGGTCGTGCTGATTCCGCGGCTTGGACTTACGGGGGCCGCGCTTGCCAACGCCGCTGCGGCGGTATCCGTCAATTTGCTGCGAGTCTTCCAAGTCTGGACCCGTTTGCGAATGCAACCCTTCTCGGCCTGCCTTTTGAAACCACTGCTGGCTGGGGCGACGGCATTCCTGGTTGCTGCAGGGATTACTCATGGTACGAATCTTGTACCCATAACCAGGTTGGCTCTGGTAGTCGCCGCCACTATGGTTACCTACGCGGTCGGGATGTGGCTGCTCGGTATTGATGCACATAGTCGAATGGCATTGCGGCAGCTTCGCGGCGCCATGGGGCGCGCTTTTGCGCAGGCGGTTCAATCTAAGTCCTAGGAGAGTCCTACATGAGTGCCCGCGTAATGATTCTGGGTTTGGACGGAGTCAGTTGGCAGCTGACCCAAAAGTTGATGGCAGACGGCAAAATGCCAACGCTCCGGCGTATGGTCGAGCAGGGGGCTTCAGGACCTCTCTATTCGACGATTCCGAACATTTCACCTACGGCGTGGACCACATTCATGACCGGCAAGAGCCCCGGGCAACATGGGTTGTATGGCTTCGCCGTGAAGGTGGAAGGTTCCTATCTGCTTGAGCCCTTTTCCGCCGGGCGCGTCAAGCCGGGCCGAACACTGTGGGAAGTGCTCAGCGGAGAAGGCAAACGCGTTGCGGTATTCAACGTACCGATGACATTTCCGGCAAAGCCCTTAAACGGGATCATGATTTCAGGCCTGGGCGCACCCAGCGAGGAAGCAAAGCATTTTTGTTATCCGAGCAATATCCTGAATGAACTTCGGTCCGAACTGGGCCCCTATATTTTCGATTTGCACTGGACCCGTTACGCTGCGCAGGGAGTATCTGCCGTGGTGGAAGATGCACGGAAGATGACGCGTTGCCGCGCCGACTATGGCCTCAAAATTCTTCAAGGGAGCGATTGGGACCTTTTCGCCCTTGTCTTTGTTGCGACAGACCGCTTACAGCATTGCGCATGGAAGTACCTTCAGAATCTGGAGGAACCGCTAAGTGCCGACGAGGAAAGTGTTCGCGCAAAGGTTGTTGATTACTATCAGTATCTTGACGGAATGATTGCTGAGTTCCTTGCCGCTTCACCGGAATCCGACGTGCTCGTCATGTCCGATCACGGCTTCGGTCCCTGCGCGGCCACAATCCAGACCAACACATGGTTAGGCCAGGAAGGGTTCCTGACCTGGACCCGTCAAAACGCAGCACGCTATCGCGGCGCCGTTCAACTGACAAAACGCCTTGGGATCAAGCGCAAACATTTCCGCAAAGTCGCGGAGTTCCTGGGATTTGACGCCTACCGGCAGTTGGAAAAGGTGACCGAAGGTCCGAACAGCATCGACTGGTCAAAGACCCGCGCCTTTTCATATACCCCCAGCGGAATCTACTTCAATTTGAAAGGTCGAGAGCGCCAGGGGATTGTTGAGCCGGGGGCTGAGGCAGAAAAGTTGTTCGATGAGATCAAAGAGAGGTTGCTGGCTCTTCGCGACCCCCTAACCGGCAACCGTGTGGTGCTTGAAGTCTCTCGAACCCATGAGGTTTATAAGGGAGCCAAGTCCACGCTGGCCCCGGACCTGATCGTATCCGAACTAAATGATGGCTATGAGCTCAACTTCAGCCAGCGGGCCACACCGGAAGTATTTGAGCGCTCAGAGTGGCGCAGCGGCGCGCATCATCCGGAAGGTCTCCTGGTCGCCTGCGGCCCAAGTATCCAGGCGGGAAAGCGGTTCGACCGGGCTGTATTGGAAGACTTGTGCCCCACTGTCCTGTATATGATGCAAGGGCCAATTCCCGAGGACGTTGACGGCAGAGTTCTGAAGGAGATTCTTTCACTGCCAGAGTCTGAAATACAGGTCGTCAAGACTTGCGCGCCGGAAGCCGCATCTCCCGATGAAACCCTTTCAGCCGAAGAGCAGAAGATGGTGTTCGAAAGACTCAAGGCATTGGGATACTTCGAATAACATGTGCGGAATCGCAGGTATATTCAACTTCGAACGGGACGCCCCGGTTTCCACGGCGACGATCGATCGCATGTGCCAGGTGATCCGCCATCGCGGCCCGGACGATCAGGGCTTGTATTGCCAGGGGCAAATCGGGCTCGGGTCCCGCCGCCTTTGTATCATCGATCTTTCCACCGGACATATGCCCATACACAACGAAGACAGCTCGGTATGGGTTGTGTTCAACGGTGAAATCTACAATTTTCAGAGCCTGCGATCCCGTCTGGAAACCCGCGGTCATCGCTTTTACACCGTAACCGATACGGAAGTCCTCGTTCACCTCTATGAAGAGCACGGCATCGATTTTGTTGACCACCTTCGCGGCATGTTCGCCATCGCTTTGTGGGACGCGAACCGCCGCAGACTGGTCCTGGTGCGCGACCGTCTGGGAATCAAGCCGCTCTATTACCATTGCGAGGCGAATCGCGCGGTTTTTGGTTCGGAGCTCAAATGCGTGATGCAGGTTCCGGATCTGAAGCCCACGGTCGATCTCAACAGCGTCAATCAGTATCTTTCTTTGGGATTTGTGCCGGACCCGCAGACGATCTTTGCAGGTGTGAAAAAGCTGCCGCCCGGCCACATGATGGTAGCTGAAGCGGGGAATATTACGGTCCGCAAGTACTGGAAACTACCGTGGCCTGAAGAATGCAATGCTCCCGCTGAAGATGAATGCTGCGCGCAACTGGTTGAACTGCTTCGAGAATCGGTCAAGATGCGCCTGGTCAGCGATGTGCCGCTCGGCGCGCTGCTGAGCGGCGGGCTGGATTCAAGCACTGTGGTTGCATTGATGAGCCAGTTCACGGACCGGCCGGTGAAAACCTTCTCCATCGGGTTCGCCGAGGAAGATTTTAACGAACTCCCCAAAGCTCGTCAGATAGCCAGGCATTTTGGGACAGACCACCATGAACTCGCCGTCAAACCGGAAGCAGCCCAGATGGCAGAGGGTCTGATGGGATATTTTGACGAGCCGTTTGGAGACCCCTCGGCCGTCCCCACGTACCTTGTTTCCCAACTGGCGCGTGAATCCGTGACAGTAGCGCTTTCAGGTGACGGGGGAGACGAGATCTTCGCCGGTTATACACGCTACCCGGAAGCGCGGCGGCAAAAAGTTTTCGACTGGCTGCCTTCCCCGTTGCGCCGGAAGGTGCTGCTCCCATTGAGCGACCGCCTTCCCTACGGAGCTTACGGCAAACGTTACCTGCGAAGGATGTCCCTGGATGATGGGCTGGCCCGGTATCTTGATGGTGCCGTCCTCCCTTACGTCACCAAGAACCAACTGGTCTCCAATGAATTTCGCGAGCAGGTCGGAGTGCTCGACAGTTGTTCAGAGTTGGGCAAATCCGTACGGAACGGCAAGAAGCGGTCCATGCTGGACAGCATTCTCTATCTCGACACAACCACGGAGCTGCCCGGCGACATCCTGACCAAAGTTGACAGGATGTCCATGGCGCACTCGCTCGAGGTGCGTGTTCCACTGCTCGATCACGTGCTCGTCGAATATGTTGCAAAGCTGCCCATGCGCTACAAGCTGCGCGGCCTGACCACCAAATATATCTTCAAGAAAGCCTTCGGTCCCCTTCTTCCCAATGAAATTCTGAACGGGCCCAAAAGAGGCTTTGCCATTCCGCTCCGGCACTGGTTCGCCGGCGATTTGCATGATTTCCTTCGCGATATTCTTTTTGATTCGAGGGCTATGCAGCGGGGTTATTTTCGTCCTGCCTTTCTTGAAACTCTGGTCAACGAGCATGCGACCGGTCGGCGCGACCATAGTTATCTGCTCTGGTCGCTGATGGCGCTCGAAGTATGGCATCGCAAAACGGGCTTCTAATAGATACACCTGTGACTCTCCATCGGCATAATCTGTGCCTTTTCACCAACCGCTTTGGCCATGGCGGTACGGAGCACCAGTTTTCAGAGGTGGTCAGCCGGCTCGACCAAAGAAAGTACAAGATAACTGTTGCCTGCTTCAGCCGCACAGGTGAATTCCTGGAGCTGGTGACCCGGGCGGGCCTGCCCGTGGTTGAATTTGCGCGCAGCCGCTGGTTCTCACCCGGCACGGCTCGATGTGCTTGGGAATGGATCAGCCTCCTGCGCCGCGAGCGCATTGAGTTGGTCCACACCTTTGATATCTACACCAACATGTTTGCAGGTCCATTGGCCAGAATTGCCAGGGTGCCTTATCTACTCACCAGCCGGCGCGACACTGGATCCATGCATTCGTCCCGCAGAATCTGGGCCTCGCGCCGCGTC
>JBJKQZ010000054.1:0-2547 GCA_046704865.1 Terriglobia bacterium | reverse complement strand
GCGAATTCCCCGCCTCTATGCCATAATCGACTCCTCCCAGACGGGAACCAACTCGCCCGTCCAGATTGCTGAGGCGCTTCTCGCGGCGGGCGTCCGGTTGATTCAATACCGCGACAAAGCAGGAAGCTCACGGCGGTTGTTCGAGGTCAGCCGGCAGATTGCCCCGCGCGCCCAGCAAGCAAAAGCGATGTTCATCGTCAACGATCGCGCGGATATTGCGCGCGCTTCCGAGGCGGGCGGGGTTCACCTGGGCCAAGAAGATTTGCCTGTGGAACTGGCGCGCCGGATCCTCTCTCCGGGCCAGTGGGTGGGGATATCAAATCACAACTTGCCTCAGCTTGAGCAAGCGGAAGCATCCTCAGCCGATTACGTGGCCTATGGGCCGGTTTTTGCCACCGCCAGCAAAGAACGACCCGACCCGGTGGTCGGCTTGGAGGGCTTGCGTCAGGCGCGCGCCATGACCCGCAAACCCGTGGTGGCGATCGGGGGAATTACTTTGGCCAACGCCGCGGCGGTGATGGATGCAGGGGCGGATTCCGTTGCGGTGATCCATGATCTGCTTGCTGCGGAGGACATTCAGGCGCGAGCAGAGCAGTTCCTGCGGCTTCTGGGCCCATAATCTCAGTCTCATCAAGGATTTCCAACATGGCGACACCGGAGGCCGACAACCCAGGCCCCAGTTCCCCTGCGGATGAACTGGTCAAAGGGCTGGGCCTGCTCGACTCCACGACTATCGTGATGGGCTCGATGATCGGGTCGGGCATCTTCATCGTGGCCGCGGAAATCGCACGCGAGGTCGGCTCGCCAGGCCTTTTTCTGCTCTCCTGGGTGATCAGCGGCGTAATGACAGTTTTTGCTGCTGTCACCTATGGCGAACTGGCCGCCATGATGCCGAAGGCAGGAGGGCAGTATGTCTACCTGCGCGAAGCCTTCAGCCCTATGTTCGGCTTCCTCTACGGATGGACACTCTTCCTGGTGATTCAGACCGGGACGATTGCCGCGGTGGCTGTAGCTTTCGGCAAATTTCTGGGCTTCTTCTTTCCTTGGATTTCCGAGCGAAACACCTTGCTGAATCTGGGAACGGTTTCGCTGTTCGGGCACCCCACTGCCTTGACGGTCTCTTCTCAGCAGGCCATCGGCATTGCGGTCCTGATGGGCCTGGGAATTGTGAATATCTTTGGCCTGCGCACGGGGGCGTGGATCCAGAACATCTTTACCTTCGTCAAGGTTGGAGCCTTGGTGGGACTGGTCGGCGCCGGCCTCTGGTGGCGGTCAAGCCACACTCCGGCGTCAGCCATCCATCAAAGTTTTTGGGGGAACGCGCATTGGGATTCGGCGACCCTCACCATTCTCGCAGTGGCGCTGGTGGGCCCGCTCTTCTCCTCGGATGCCTGGAACAACGTCACCTTCACCGGCGCTGAAGTCAAGAACGCCAAGCGCAACCTTCCCCTGGCGCTCCTGGCAGGCACCGCGATTGTCTGCGGCGTCTATTTCTTTTGCAACCTGATCTACGTCCGGGTGTTGCCGTTTGCCGCGATTCAGCACGCCCCCGCCGACCGCGTGGCGACGGCGGCGATGGAGGCGATTCTGGGCTCCAAAGGCGCCGCTTTGATGGCGGCCGCCATTGTCATTTCAACCTTTGGGTGCATGAATGGCATGAGCCTGGCGGGAGCCCGCGTATATTATGCTATGGCCAAGGACCGGTTGTTCTTCCGCTCGGTGGGAAAGGTCAACCCGAAGTACCGTACCCCTGCCGTGTCGCTGATGGTCCAGGCGGTATGGGCTTCCCTGCTGACGCTGAGTGGGACCTATAACGAACTGCTCGATTATGTTATTTTTGCGGTGCTGCTCTTTTATATTTTGACCATCCTGGGACTGTTCCGGCTGCGCCGGACGCGCCCGGATGCCCCCCGTCCCTATCGGGCCTGGGGCTATCCCGTGGTCCCAGTGGTTTATATTGTACTAGCGCTGTTCATCGAGTGGGCTTTATTGATGCACCGGCCGGTGCGCAGCCTAGCCGGGCTGGGCATTGTGGCGGTGGGAATTCCCATCTATTACTTTTGGCACAGCCGGAGCCGGGTAACCGGCGAATAAGCAAGAAGGAGGCGGAATGTCTGATCTGTGGGTGAAGAAGAGTATCGAGCAATTGCGCTCGGAAGCGGCGGATTCTGAAAAGGGGCTGAGCCGCACACTGGGCCCGATTGCTTTGATCTCGCTGGGCATTGGAGCGATCGTCGGGGCGGGAATCTTTGTCTTGAGTGGTGTCGCTGTCCAATATACTGGCCCGGCGCTGGTGCTTTCCGTTCTCCTCTCCGGGGTTGGCTGTGCATTCGCGGGGCTCTGCTACGCGGAATTTGCTTCCATGATCCCCATCGCCGGCAGCGCCTACACTTATTCCTATGCAACCATCGGCGAGTTTCTGGCCTGGATTATCGGATGGGACCTGATCCTGGAATACGCCGTCGGCGCCACGACGGTTTCCATCGGCTGGTCAGGATATATGCTCTCTTTCCTGCGAACCCTGCATATTCCCTTTCCCGCGGAGCT
>JBJKQZ010000053.1:0-4816 GCA_046704865.1 Terriglobia bacterium | reverse complement strand
CAATCGAATCAATGGCCGGAGTGATGGCTCCTCCCATGGAGGTCGAGCTTTCCTGGGAGTTGTTTCCGCCGTCTAATTCGAGGTTGCCATACTCCTCGCGGGTCCCGTTGAATGAAACGCCAACTTCAGCCCCCGCGTGCCCAAGTTGCTGCGCCTCTGAGTAACCGTTGTCCTGTACGGCGCCGGGCACAAGGAAAGTTAAGGCCCCGAAGTTGAGCCCGTTGAGCGTCAGGTTCTGAATCTGCTTGGAGGTCACAACGCCTGAAAGGGTGGCATTCTCAGTATCAACGCGGGGCACATTCCCTGAGACTTGTACCTGCTGGGTTACTTGCCCAAGTGTCAAAGTGATATCCACGCGCTGCGTCTGGCCTGCCGAGAGGGTGATCCCGGACCTGACCTCCTTCTTGAATCCAGTGTTGTCAGCGGTGACAACATAATTACCGATAGGAATCCTGACAGCCGCATATGCGCCCGACGAGTTGGTAGCCAACGTACGAACAAATCCTCTGTCGGGGTTTGAAACAGTAATCTTAACACCGGGAATGACAGCGCCCGTGGAGTCGGTTACCGTTCCCACAATGGTGGCCGTGTCTTGAGCGAAGCACACACCGGTGAGAAGCAAAAGGAACATCAAAGAGAGACCGAGTCTCTTTGCAATCACAGTTCACCTCCTTAGATGACCACCCATCCGACCCGACTCAGCGCCCTAAGTGCTTGAGCATTGCGAGATACAGTCAGCCACTCACACTGCAGAGTTGCTTCCGGGTATACCCAATGCACAATCATCCGCGGGCAGACGCTTGCAAGGAAGTTTGCCTAAAACGTAGGATTCCCCTAAGGTGTTGCAACTACCAATAATTCTCTGTCGAAATTAATATCTCGAATGAAGCCACCATTCGCAGTCTCATAGCAATTGTCAAGAAATAAATCCGAGAGTTTGCAATATAACTCGAAAATTTTCAAATAAATCCGCAAAATCGCCAGTTCGACGGCGACACTTACACCCATTACTGTTGTGGAGAAATTACGCGTGTTGTGGGTCGAGACTAATGAGTCGCCGTTTCTAAGTTGTGTTCATTGTTGACAACGTTGGGGGAGACCAGCTTATGGGCTTCCATTATCGCGACCACTCTTTTGATGCTTGGAGCAAACCTTCCATGAGGGGCAGCGTGCATATATTTCATCATCTGGATGTAGGCCTGATCGTAGTGGCCCTCTTTCAGATAGGCATTTGCAAGGTGGGCGTTAACATCTGGTGGGACGGAAGCGTTTATGGTGAGAGCTTGCAGAAAATTGCCTTCAGATTTCTTGTACTCTTTCATCGCATAATGGATCAGTCCGAGGCGATCATAGAACTGCCAGGTTCCAGGTGACCGTTGAATGCCCAGTTCCAGGACTGCCTCTGCCTCCGGATATTTCATCTCATCCTTATACAGTTGCGCCAATCCTGAATAGGCGTCGAGGAACCGACCGTCACAATCCATTGCTTTGCGAAAGTGCCCCTCTGCGTCATTCAGCTTTTTTTGCTCGACATTGACCAGAGCCAGTTCACCCCAGGCACGCGCGTAACAGGGAGAATCTGCGACGGCCTGCTCAAAGAATCCCTGAGCGTCCTTCAGTTTCCTGTGCTGGAAGGCGCGCTCTCCCTTTTCAAAGTATTTCACGGACTTCTTTGATGCGGTCTGGTCAGACAGTAGCGGTGTGGGCGCGGCGGTTTTTCTAGTATTCAGGGGATTGAGAAAAACATTCACGTTATAAAGGTTCGCTCCGAATTCCAGCTCGACGTCCCTGGTATAAGTCTCGAATCCCTTGCAGGTAACGGTGAGTTTGTAATTCATCACCCTCAAGCCCTCAAAGGTAAATTGCCCGTTGGTATCCGGAGACTGTTGTGCAACGGGTATCCCTTCGTTAGTCTCCAGAGAAACCGTAACTCCTGAAGGAATAACGACTCCGTCTTTAGTTGTCACCGTCCCTCTTAAGGTGAGCCTGGTTTGCGCCAATGCAATGCTGGTTACTGTTGGAACCGCCGTAATTGTTATGAATAAAGTAAGAACTGCAAGGGAGCGGCGTTTGAGTATTGGATGAGAAGAAGACGCGGAATACATGATTGCACCCCCTTCATTTTGAATTGTCAATCGGCTACCCAAACCTGTCGTAAACTTTACCACCGTCGAATCTGAAGGCACAATCGGAAAGGAAGCAAATTCCGTGGTTAGTGCCTTCAGGGACGGACGCAAGTCGATTCGAAAAACAGGGTCAACTCTGCAGCCGTCCACTGCAACTGCCGGCATGCTATGGATCCACGCGCCAACGGCCACTCAATAAATTTCTGGCTGCAGATCACTCTACAGACGGTCCAGTTGGAGCTCGGGCGGATTCCACCATAAAGGCAAACCCAGGTCTGCAGCCAACACCCGAGCGGCGTTGTACCCGCAGAGCCCAGTGATATTTCCGCCCGGGTGTGTTGAGGCTCCGCAGAGGTACAAACCCCCGACAGGCGTGCGGTATTGGCCAGCTCCTTCAAACGGGCGGTTGTAGCCCATCTGATTGCCTGCGAACGAACCGACAAGCAGGTCCCCGTGCTTCATGTTCGGAAGGGACCGTTCCACATCCAGTGGAGACCGGACGAAGGAATCGACAATGGCCGCATCACCAAGGTTTGGGGCAAACCGCACCAACAGCTCCTGCATTGCCTTTCCGTGAGGATTCATTGCCGATTCCCAATTTGCCGCTGATCCGTGCAAGGCGTACGGGACTTTCTCCCACATGAACAGAGTGTGTTTGCCTGGGGGACTTTGGGAAGAATCAAAAAGCGTGGGGCATGCTCCCCACATTACTGTTGTCCCCGGGATCCTCCCTTGTTCATGTGCCGCCACGATTTCATTAAACTGAGTGGCCGTTTCAAGCCCCAGGATAACCATAAACGCCCGATCCAGTTCCGGGTAGTGGACTGCCGCGCTGAAGCGCGGAGGCTCTCGCAGTGCCAGATTCAAGGCAAACAACGGGGCAAGCAAATTATATAGGAACCCCGCTGCCTTGATGCGAACATCCGGGGGAACATCCGCCGGATCCATCACTTCAAGAAAGGTTAGCTGAGGGTTCAGGCCGGAAGCGACAAATGCATTCGCCATAATTTCGTCCCCGGCTGGTAAGCGAACGCCAACAGCCTTGCCGTTTTTGCAAATGATTTTCAGTGGTTCGCAGCCCGTTAAAATTTCGCCGCCGTGCTCACGGATATCAGCGATCAGGGCCTGTGCCAGGCCGGCCGAACCACCCTTGCACATCTGGGCCATATGCCGACCCGCGAGCAGGGCTGGGATGGCATGGCCAAAACCCCTAATCCGAAGATCAATTTCGCGCAAGCCATTAAAGAAGAGCAGGCCGGCGCGGATGGCGTCATTCTCAAACTCTCTCATCACGAATTCCACAGGTGAGAGCGCAGAGGTTTCAAGCAGCAGTCGCCCCAGATCAGATTGACCTAAAATTTCCAGCCTCTTCTGTGGGTTTAACGGGGGAGACTGCGCCTCAGGTATCAAAATCCGCTCGACAATGGGCCTGAACCGCTCCACCCACTGCTGCAATTTGGCTGCGTCGTTTTTCGAGAAGGCCTCGAACGACGCGACTGTTTTATCGAAATCTGTCCACCATTCCAGGCAGCGTCCGTCGGGCAGGATCATTGCGACGTTTAAGTCTGGCTCAATGTAGTGGGCGCCATGCCGTTCCAATTCCAGATCGCGATACCAGGGCATGGCGGTAACGGCTCTGTGAAAGAAGGAATGAGTGTTGTGGAAAAAACCCGGGACCCGCGGATTCTCGATCGTAGCGAGCCCTCCGCCGGGAACTAGTGCTCGGTCCAGTGACAAAACGCGTTGACCACTCCGGCACATATAGGCCTGCAAGATTAGCGAGTTGTGTCCGGTCCCGAGAATGATTCCGTCATAAGAATTTTCCATTAGAGAATCTTGCTTTTAACTCTGCAGGTTGAGCCCTGGCTAAAGAGCGTTGCGGGTTTCTGCAGTCCGAAACTATGATAGGTTACCAGGAGACGTAGAGTGAATCGAACGCCGGTGGCCCGCCTTCTGCTTTTTATTTGCCTGATTCTGCTGCCCGGACTTGCGTCTGCGCAAACCTCAGACGCCAGCCTGAAAGCAATCTTCGAAACAGCGCAACAGGCTTTGTTGGCCCATGATTATAAGCGCGCAGAAGTTGGATTCCAGAAATACCTGCAACAGGACCCGCATTCTGTCCCGGCGCTTTCCAACCTCGGGGTCGTTTATTTACGCCTTGGAGAGTATGATTCAGCGATCACAGCTTTCAGGAAAGCTCAGGCCTTGGCACCCGGGATGCCCCAGCTTGATTTGAACCTGGGGCTGGCCTTTTACCGCAAGCAGGAGTTTGGAAAGGCCGCGCCGGAATTTTTGCGGGTATTACAGTCGAGTCCCGAAAATCACCAGGCGCGATACCTGCTGGGAATCAGCTATTTTATGGAGGAAGAGTGGCATCGTGCGCTAGCCGCATTGGAACCGCTCAAGAGTGCCGAGGGAAATAATCCCGATTTCCTTTTTGAACTGGGCGTGACCTATGGAAAGTGCAACCGTAAGGCAGACTCTATTCAGACTTTTGAGCGAATGATTCATGTTGGCGGAAATACGGCCCAAATGGATTTGCTTTTGGGAGTCGCATATCTCCGCCTGGATCAGAATCTGAAAGCTCGGGACGAGTTGGAGAAGGCCGTCAGTCTGGATTCGCGGCTGCAATTTTCCCATTTCAACCTAGGGGTTGCGTGCCAGCGTTTGGGCCAATTGGATCGGGCCAT
>JBJKQZ010000052.1:0-7136 GCA_046704865.1 Terriglobia bacterium | reverse complement strand
CCGTAGTAGTGCGGCGATGCGTCGGCGAGTGAGTCCCAGTTGTTCATGGCTTGGTCCAGCCGTTTGCCCATCGGGTAGTCGCGGTGCAAGAGCAGATTGTATTCGCACAGTAATTGCCACCATCGCCTCTTGCCTTCTGAACTGAGTAATTTGTATGCCGGCGGCGTGGTTGTGCCTCCAAATCCCAGCATTACCTGGCGTCTGCGGTCAGGATGGACCTCCACAGTAGCCGTTTCAATTTCCGGCTCGAGCAATGCGCCGCGGATATTGGGGCCTGTCCCGGAGTAGACCAGTTGATGGCGCTCGACATCTATCACACAGGTCTGTCGAATAAGACTTCGCCCGTTGACAAGGAGTTCAAGCCCCAGCCGTGAATCAAGTGTGACCCGCAAGGTCTGCACCTGTCCCTGAATTCTCACTGCGGATGAATTGCAAACGCTCTCGGCAAAGTGGTCGGCCGGAGGATGCGTAAGAAGCGGAGCCAGGCCTGCGGAGTCGTAGTAACGTTGCAAGAGCGAGATCACTCCCTGCTTGAATTCGATAGTAAATCCGCCGCGCGGGCCGGTAAAAATCCAACTGATGTTGCCGTCAGCACCGGGATCACAAGCGTCAAAAACAAGAGTGCGGTCAACAAGTGCCGGGAGAAATTCCTGGAAATAGGCGCGGGGGTAGACAAGGCCGTGCACTCCCCAAACCTGTAGCTTCTTTGTGGATGAATCGAACCTGAATGCCTTTCCGCGCTTTTCTGTCCCTGACCCGGCTTTCGGTAGTTGTACCGTTGGCTGTCCTTGTGCAGTGGCAGGCTCAGACATCACAGTGGTTCCGGCGAGTGAGGCGACAGAAAGCATGGCTCCCTTCAATACGTCGCGGCGCGAAGGATAATGCTTCGCTTCGGAAATATCTTCAGAAGGAGGATTGGTTTTCTTTGACATTGGCTATAACCTCGGGTGCTTTAGATGCGCAACTGTCGGGCGATGTGGCAACTCAGGGAAATGGAAACCTTGGATGCTGCGGTTTCGCAAGGCAGAAGTTTATCAGCAATTTCTCGAGTCGGATCGGGAAAAACTATCACGCTTACCTGCTCCTTGTAAGTCAACATCACGGTATCGACAGCGTGATAAGATCAAACCTTCTGTGACGGATAAAGGAACCGTTTGGCGTCGGAAGGGATGGATGCAGTAATACGTGTTCCAGCCCGCTGCCGTGAAATGTAATGACGAGACGGAAAGAGGACAAGGAGGAAGTGATGGAAAATTTGAACCGAAGGGAATTCCTGCATCATGCGGCGGCTGCGGCCGCGGTTGCAGCCGGATCAAGCGTTATGGGGCTAAAGGCTGCCGACCGGGAACCGATGCGAATGGGCTTGCTGGCGGCGGCAACAAATGAGCCGGAAAAAGTGATGGCGGATATCCGAAGGTTTGGGATTCCGACGGTTCAAGTGATTACGTCGGACTTTTCATCGGCGATGGAGAATCGGCTGCGTACGGCGCTTGAAAAGAACGGAATTGAAGCCACGGTCCTTGTTACTTCAGGCCCTGGCGAAGAAAAGTACGACCTGTATCAAGGCCCACTCAATTTCGGGATTGTGGCTCCGACTTATCGTCAGCAGCGGGTTGACCATTTGAAGCGGGCTTCCGATTTTGCCAAAAAGCTTGGCATCCCCGTCACTTTCAATCAGTGGGGCTAAATTCCGGAGGTCCCAAGCGATCCGCTCTACGAACCCACGGTGAGAGCCGTCCAGGAAATTGCGCGGCACTGCAAGGCGAATGGTCAGATCTTTGTGAATGAGACCGGGCAGGAAACTCCCATCACATTGCTGCGAACCATTGAGGACTCTGGAATGGACAACGTGAAGGTAGTGCTGGATGCTGCGAATCTGATTCTTTATGGCAAAGGCAATCCCGTAGATTCGCTTTTCGTGCTGGGGAAATATGTGATTGGAGTGCACGCGAAGGACGGATTCTACCCCACCAATCCACGCTACTTGGGCCGCCAGGTTGCCTGCGGGCACGGGATGGTCGGCTGGCCGCGGCTGATTGTCGGCCTGAAAAAGCTGGGTTTCACAGCACCCATCACTATTGAAACGGTCCTCGGCCGCGAACATCACGAGCAGGAAATTCGGGACGACATGGCCTACCTGAAAAATTTGATTGCGCAGGGTTGATTGGCAGTGAAGGCCGCTGGCCTGATGATTAGCAAATTGCATCCGGTGCAGCGCGCGCTGCGGAATTCGACCGGTCGTTCCACTTGGTATTACACACCAGATGTCGTCTGATATATGATCATTGCCTTCAGCAAACTTCAGAGGCTCGTCCAGAATACATGGGGACCTTGCCAACGGGAGTAGAACAGCGATGGCGGACGATAGACGAAACAATCCAACCACCCCAACACGCCGGGAGTTCCTGAAGCGGTCGGCCATGGCGATGGCAGCGCCGGGGCTGGCAGCAAGCGGCGCTCCGGTGCCGGATTCCGGACAGGCGTCAGCGCCGCAACATAAAAAGCCAAATGTTCTTGTCTACATCGCGGACCAGTTTCGTGGAGATTTTATTGGCGCGAATGGGCGAAATCCCATGGGTGCTACGCCAAATCTTGACTCCATGGCCGAGCGCGGCATCTGCATGCAGAATGCCGTCACCAACCAGCCGTTGTGCTCTCCATCGCGCGCCTGCCTTTTTACGGGATTATATGCAACCCAGACGGGAGTGTGGAAGCTGGGGCCCGGCTTGCGGCCGGATGCTGTTACGCTGGCGACAATTCTACGGGCCAAAGGCTACACCGCCAACTATATCGGCAAGTGGCATCTGGCGCCTAATTCTCACAACCAGCCGCAGAGTCACGGCTACGTTCCCCCTGAGTACCGCGGTGGTTTTGCTGATTTGTGGCAGGCTTCAAATGAACTGGAACTCACCTCGCATCCTTACGAAGGGACCATCTGGGACGGCGATGGCAAGCCGATGCACTTCAAGGATGTCTACCGGGTGGATTATCTTACCGATCTGGCGGTCCGCTTCCTGAAGCAGCGGCACACGCAGCCTTTTTTCCTGGTGCTATCGCAACTGGAGCCCCATTTCCAGAACGATGCCAATGCTTTTATCCCGCCCAAAGGGTATATTGATCGATACCAGAACCCTTATGCGCCGGAAGATCTAAAGTTCTTTCCCGGCGACTGGCAGAAGCAGCTTCCGGGTTACTACGGAGACGTCAAGCGGATCGATGAATCGGTCGGGACTATCCTAAAGACTCTTGCTGAAGAAAACCTGGAAAACGACACGATTGTGATCTTCATCAGTGATCATGGTTGCCACTTCCGGACGCGCAATACGGAATACAAACGGAGCCCGCATGACAGTTCCATCCATATCCCGCTGATCATGCAGGGGCCGGGTTTGAACCAGTCGCGGAAAGTGAGCGAACTGGTCAGCATGGTGGACGTAGCGCCAACTTTGCTTGACGTGCTGGGGATTGCCTCTCCAAAACCGATGAGTGGCAAAAGCTTTCTGCCGTTGATCAATCGCTCGCAAGCACGCGAGAGCTGGCAGCAGGAAGCCTTTGTCCAGATCAGTGAATCGATGGTGGCGCGGGCGCTGCGCACGGACCAATGGATGTACTGCGCAGTGGCTCCCGACGGCAATGGCGGACGCGATCCAAACAGTATGCAGTACCAGGAATATCAGATGTACAACGTGGCTGCCGACCCCAACCAGCTCCTGAACCTTGCAGGCCGCAAAGACCGTGTGGACCTGGTGCATTTTGCCGGCGGGCAAGCGCTGCCGGAGGTCGCCGCGCACCTACGCGAGAGGCTGATTGCCAGGATGGTGCAGGCCGGCGAAGAGGCTCCGCAGATTGAGCCGGCGCGCTTCTATCCGTGACACAGATTTCTTTCGGTTGTTCTGCATGGTTTCGCGTGGGCAAGCTCTGACCCGAATAGCATACAGTTTCTTGGGGGCCGGCGAGAGCGCTGGAATTAAAAAGGAGAATGGTACCGATGGCTCGAGGGATAGATCGCAGGTCTTTTCTGAAGAAGTCAGGTGAAGCGGCGCTGGGCGCTACGGCCGTATCACTGCTGGGCCCGTCAGGTGCAGCGGCGGCCGGGGAAACAATGTTTCACAGCGAATGGCCGCGGGATGCCGAAAGGACGTGGGCCGGGCCCGAGTACTGGACCAATCCTTTGGAGGATTGGCGAATCAGGAATGGACGTCTCGAGTGTATTGCTGCGGGCGGCGACCGCAATGTTTTTCTCCTGACGCATGAAGTTGCTGCGCGCGAAGGGACGCTTTCAATGTCAGTCCAGCTTGGGAAACTGAAAGATACCGGGGAAGACCTGGGCGAAGGATATGTGGGTTTTCGAGTTGGGATCAAAAGTTTTGTGGACGACTACCGGGCCCGTGCCGTTCATGGACGTGGAATGAATGCGGGGTTAACGGGCGAAGGGCGGTTGTTTGTTGGTGAAGTCAAGACTTCGTCTCCCCGCGTTAATCTTGATCAGGATCTTCGGCTTGATTTGCAGGCCCGGCCTGCAAGCGGTGGTTATGCTGTAACGCTCCGAGCGCATGACCGGGAAGGGAAGTCGCTTGCGGAAGTCACGCGGCAGGTTCCTGCTGATTGGCTGGAGGGCGGAGTTGCGCTGGTATGCAGTTCCGGCAAGTTTGGAGCTACTCCGCAGCCGCTGGGCACGCTCACTGGCTACAGATTCTATCCGCCGAATCAGCAGCGGGGCGGGAAATTGCGATTCTGGTTTTCCGACTGGACGCTAGGCGGCACAAAAGTTGATGCGCACGCCAACCGTGCTTATGGCCCCATCCTTTTTGCCCTCTACACGCTCAGCCGGGGAGTGCTGAAGCTATCCGCGCAGTGCCCGCCAATGGGCAATGCCCCCAAAGAAGTTCGCCTTCAGATTCGTAACGGCGGCAACCGGTGGAAAACCATTGCGACGGAGGAACTCGATCCCGACGCATGGAATGCAGTCTTTCGCATACCTGCATGGAAGGATACAAAGGACCATCCTTACCGACTGCTTTACAACATGCCGGACAGCATGGGCAAACCCCGCGAGTATTCTTATGAAGGGACCATTCAGCACGACCCCCGCGACAGGAACGAAATCAAAGTGGGCCTGCTGACCTGCATCTGGGACATGGGCTTCCCGCATTCGGAGTTCACAAAGCACCTGGGCTGGCATAAACCGGACGTGCTGTTCTGGACCGGCGACCAGGTTTATGAACCGGTCGGCGGCTTCGGGGTGATGGAGACTCGTGACCCTGAACTGCTGGTGCCTTCAATGCAGGACTATCTGCGCAAATGGTACATCTTTGGATGGGCCACCCGCGACCTGACGCGCAATATACCTTCAGCCTGCATGCCCGATGACCACGATATGTTCCACGGGAATATCTGGGGATGCGGCGGGAAGCAGGCTGCTAACGGCGTGGTTCTTGATAGTGACACAGAGGATGACTCCGGCGGCTACAAGATGCCTCCGCGCTGGGTGAACATGGTTCAACGGACACAAACTGCCCACCTGCCAGATCCGTTTGACCCGACGCCGATCTTGCGGGGCATCACCGTTTACTACACATCCCTTCGCTGGGGTGGAATCAGTTTTGCCATTCTGGAAGACCGCAAATGGAAGTCCGCGCCGAAGGCGCAGTGTCCTCAAGCGCAGATTACCAATGGTTTTCCCAATAACCCGCTTTGGGACGCGCGGAAGGATGACGTGACGACGGCGGAACTGTTAGGGCGGCGGCAACTCGATTTCCTTGAGTACTGGTCGGCGGATTGGAGCGGCGGAACGTGGATGAAATTTGCAGTTTCGCAAACGCTGTTCGCGTGCCTCCAGACCACGCCTACGGGGGACCCAAATGACAGCCTCGATCCTGAACTGCCGATTTTGCCAGTCGGCCAATATGCGCCGAATGACTGGTTAGTTGCCGATCACGATTCCGGGGGATGGCCGCAGCATGGCCGCAATGAGGCGATTCGAAAATGGCGCAAAGGATTTGCGATGCACCTGAGTGGCGATCAGCACCTTGGAACAACCTCGCATTACGGCGCGGATGAGTTTCGGGACGGCGTACATGCCGTTTGCACACCAGCAATCTCAAATATTTTCCCCCGCCGCTGGTTCCCGGCCCAGGCCGGCAAGAACGCATTAGCCGGAAGGCGCAACACCGGTGACTTTCATGACCGTTTTGGCAATCGCATTACCGTGCTGGGGGTTGCCAATCCCCATCAGTACCCTGGCCCTGGGCTTGAAGGATTGCGATACCGGGCGACAGGATATACAATCCTGCGCTGCAACCGCCAGTCGCGTGAAATTGAAGTTTCAATGTGGCCGCGATGGGTTGATCCCTCTCAGGCCGGAGCAAAGCCTTATGAGGGTTGGCCGATCACCATTCGTCAGCTTGATAACGGCTTGTATGGAGCAAAGTGGACACTGGAAAACATTGAGACTTCCGGCCATCCGAATTCGGTGATTCAAGTCCTTCGCGAGCCGGACAGGGAAGTGGTTTACACGCTTCGGATCAACGGTGAGTCCTTCACACCCCTGGTGCGTGAACCCGGCGTCTACTCGGTGCTTGCCTTCGATCCGGACGGAGGATATCGGCAAGAGTGGAAATCTGTGCAGGCAACAAAGATTTAACGTCTTATTGAATGTTGTAAAGCTTCACGCGCAAGATTCCGGGTTCACGCAACAGGTTTACGTGCTGCTCGTCGCCGTTCAGCCGTTGCTTGCTTTCCCAAGCAGTGCCATTAAAAGTTCCTCGGTCGATCGAAAGAAATTCCGGACTTGTCTCCGGTCCCTGAAGATTCCTGAAATCAACCCGAAAGCCTGAACCTGCCACGATGTAATCATCAGGCGCGAGTTCGATGATCACGCCGCCTGCGCGCGGCTCCGTATAGGACTGTTCGACTGCGGGCATAAAACCGGGACCCCGGCTGTATGAAACCACCGCGGCCAGCTTGCTGTTGAGATGGATGACGTTTGCGCCATCGACACCTTGAATGATGGAAAACAGCTTCCCGGTATTCTGATACTTTTCAATTATGGGTAGCAGCGGCTGAAGCAGTGCGTAATTTTCGGCCAGTGCTTTTCCCGCTGAATTCAGCTTCCCGTCCGGGCCCGCGGCGAAATC
>JBJKQZ010000051.1:0-2740 GCA_046704865.1 Terriglobia bacterium | reverse complement strand
GTAATACAGGCTTCTGTCAATGAGCAAGCGGGCAATTGCGGCGCGACTATTAACTCTGAATGCACTTAACCTAGTTAATACAGCCGCCGCCTCCCTTTCCACCATCCGCTGGCAAGATGTGTCTTTTCAAGACGTTGCAAGAAGGCTCCCGAACGATGTCACCTGGAATGGGTTTCATTTCCCTTCCTCACGATCATGGTTTTCGGCCGTCCCGCAAGTCAACTTGAAAAGACTGCGCCTGCCCGGGGCCGGAATCCGTTTCGTTGGGACCTTTTTTCAATCTGTTGCCTGCCGCAAGCTCCACCTTAAAACTTGATGGCATATCTCACCTTCGATCGACGATACAAGGATGAGTACGATGAAAGAATCAAAGCTGAATATTCATTTACTATGGACTACTAATTCTCCGGCTGTTGCCCCTTCAATCAACTTTGGCGGCAGAGTTGCATCCGACTGCTTTGCCCAGAACATGGGACCTCGCCGTCTCTGTCTCACTGCCGCTTCAGGGGTAAAGCCGGAGACAGTTTCCTTTGCAACCACGCGCTGCTCGGAAAAAGGATGCGTCTTCCCCGCTTCATCACCCCGCCACAAGATGTGCACATACCACTTACATCAGCAGGAGGAGCCTGTTCTGTTCCGATCTCACCAGCCCACGGGCCTCCTACTCGACCCGGCGAGATCATTGCCCACGGAAAAAGAGTACGTTGGCAGCCGCAAGCGTGACCGGCGCCGCATGGCGGACATCTGGGAACAATTCCAGAGCGACGGCACAACTTAGCAAAGCGGTTCATTTCTCAAATCAGAGAGCATGAAGCAGGGCCGTAGCGGGTTCTACCGTCGGCCCTTGCGGCCGAGGCCGCTTCTCCTGCGCCTTCGTGTCCCTGAGGCAGCATAAGACTTAAAGCCCGGCGATATCCGGCAAAGAACCGCCCTGGCTCAACGGCGGTTCCACTTCCATTCGAGGTGTCGATAAATGGCATTTGACCCTGAAATATTCGAACGAGGACTCAATCCCTCGAATTCTTCCCGGACAGGAGAAATTCATCCTCACGCTCCGATGCTTTCGCCTCCAAATGCATGGCGAATCCTGCGAAGAAGAACTGGTGGTCACATCTCCCGCTCAACTTTTTACCGCTGGCTGGATAGCGGTAAGGTCCACTCGCTTCGCATGGGCTCTCGAATGTATGTACCCTGGCAGTCGCTTCAGGATGTTATTGGCAGGTGCCTCAGCGGGGAACCCTTCTGACGATAATTCCAGTGGGGACCCGCGCGAAACTGTAAGGCGCATTTTAAGACAAGAGCCACAGCCCATGTTTGTGCAGCCTGCGAAGCTTATTGCAATCTTGATGCTTGCAGCAGGCAGAAATGCGTTTTTCAGCCGCACCCTGAAGCCGGAGTTTTTGCGGGGTCCCCGCCACTCTTGAGCATGGTTGTTGAT
The DNA here is from genome assembly GCA_046704865.1 of Terriglobia bacterium. Classification (GTDB taxonomy): domain Bacteria; phylum Acidobacteriota; class Terriglobia; order UBA7540; family UBA7540; genus SCRD01. The sequence goes on along the minus strand of JBJKQZ010000051.1, from coordinate 1,302 downwards.
TCGCATCGAAAGGCTTGTCATGGAATAAGTTCTCGCGACAGACGTTTCCATGCAGGCTCATGATTCAAGAGTGGCAGTTAAGCTTGGCCGCGAGGGTGCGAATGGCAACGGAATTTGACATGGTCGTGATTGGCGGCGGTTCGGCGGGTCTGACCGCCGCCGGGATTTCAGCCTCCTTGGGCGCGAAGACAGCCCTGATTGAAGCGCATAAGCTTGGAGGCGATTGTACCTGGACAGGATGCGTCCCGAGTAAGGCGCTGCTGAAGGTCGCGCACGAGGCCCACAGGATTCGCACTGCCGGACGCTACGGCCTGAACACCTCCGAACTTCAATTCGCTTTTTCCAGCGTGATGGACCGCGTCCATGAAATTCAAAACGCTATTTACGAAGAGGCTGATGCTCCGCCTGTTTATGAAAAACTGGGCATCGAAGTCATGGAATGGAAGGCGCGATTCGCCAACCGGAACCAGGTTGAAGTGGTCTTCCACGAACGGACCAGTCACCAGATCTCTTCACGCTTTTTTGTGATTGCCACCGGTAGCCGCCCTGTTGTTCCGCCTATCGAAGGCCTTGCTGAAATGCCTTACCTGACGAGTGAAACGATCTTTTCAATTTCAAAACTGCCGGAAAGAATGATCGTGATTGGAGCCGGCCCCATCGGCATTGAAATGTCGCAGGCTTTCCGCCGGCTGGGCAGCGATGTCACCGTGTTGGACGTCCAGAATCGTATCCTGCCTCGCGATGATGCCGAATTGACGGAACTGTTGCGGCAGCACCTCGCCGCGGAAGGAATTCGATTCATGCTGGGAAGCACCGTGAAACGGGTGGAGCATGATGGGACAGTGTTCCGCGTGTGGTTTGAGGCAGGGCCCTTGTCGGAAATGGAATTAGTGGAAGGTGACGCTCTCCTGCTGGCGACGGGCCGCAGACCGAACATCGAAGGGCTGAATCTGGAGTCTGCGGGTGTCCGGACAGGTCCCACCGGCATCGCTGTGGACCGGCATTGCCGCACCTCCGCCAAAAACATCTTTGCCTGCGGTGATGTGACGGGGCTCTATCAGTTCACGCATATGTCCGAACACATGGCCAAAGTCGCCGTTACCAACGCTCTGCTCCGCTATCCCATGTCCGTCGACAGCGATAACGTTCCCTGGTGTACGTACACCGATCCTGAGCTCGCCCACATTGGCGCTACAGAAAGCGATTTGAAAAACCGAGGGCAACGCTATGGGGTGTACCGCTTTCCGTTCAGCAAGATCGACCGCGCAGTGACTGATAGCGAGGCGCTTGGGATGGTGAAAG
>JBJKQZ010000050.1:0-3913 GCA_046704865.1 Terriglobia bacterium | reverse complement strand
GCCGACCATCTGGGGCTGGGCCATCGCACCGGAATTGACTTGCCGGATGAGGATTCCGGTCTGATTCCTTCTCCAAGCTGGGTGGAAAGGGTCTATCACCACCAATGGTGGCCGGGAGAAACGATCTCCGTGGCAATCGGACAGGGAGCAGTGCAGGTGACGCCCCTGCAGGTGGCTTATGTGATCGGACGGATCGCTTCCGGCGGCGACTTTGCCCGGCCGCATCTGGCGTTCGGCCAGGAACTGGAGAGACTGGGAGTTGATCCGCCGGCTGATTCAACAATCCGTTTTCCCCTGCATCAGGAGACGGTGCAGGCTGTTACCAACGGGATGTGGGGAGTGGTGAATGAAGCAGGGGGCACAGGAGTTGGCGCACGATGCCCGGGCTTGAACATCGGTGGCAAAACGGGGACCGCACAGGTGGTAAGTGAAGGGCTCAAAGATGCCACTCACAATGCAAGATACAGGAATAACGCCTGGTTTGTGGGCTATTCGCCTTCTCCCGATCCGGATATCGCCGTGGCGGTACTGGTGATGCGGGGCGAGCATTCTTCGGTGGCTGCCCCGATTGTGGGAGATGTAATCAAGGCCTATTACCAGGAGAAAGGGAAAGTTCCTTCTCCCGCCCAACTGGTGAGCCAGATGACCAACAAGGTCAAACCTTCTGCTGCGCCACCGCAACAGTAACGGGCCGCCGCGATTGACGATGAAAGATGCGTAATTCACTCAATTTTCATGACTTTGACTGGGTGCTGTTCGGACTGGCGCTGGCGATTGCTTCCGTCGGACTGATTGAAATCTACAGCACAACCACCCAGACGCCCCTCGCCAGCCAGTTCCAGAAGCAGGTCTACTGGATTCTGCTGGGGTGCGTTCTGACGCTGATCGTCAGCCAGATTGATTACCACCTGATCCTGGTCCATATCCCCTGGATTTACCTGCTGAGCCTGGTTGTACTGGCAGGCGTCCTGGTAGTGGGACCGCGCGTGGCCGGGACCCACCGCTGGCTCCAGATCGGCGGGTTCACTTTGCAAGTGTCAGAGCTTGCCAAGTTAGTTATAATACTGGCAGTGGCAGCCACGTTCGCCAAAAGGCGAAACAAGGCTTTCACTTGGGGAGACTTAGGCAAGCTGGGGCTCCTGGCCGGAATACCGGGAATCTTAGTTGCGGTAGAGCCCGATCTCGGAACCGCACTAACCTACCTGCCCATCGTGGCGGCGGGCGCATTCCTGGCAGGGATCCGGCGTCGACAGATCATGGTTTTGGGACTGATAGGGTTATTGGCATTGCCGGCGGGCTGGTTCTTGTTACGCCCATACCAGCGCGAGCGGCTGGAAGCGTTTGTCCATCCCAAGCAGAACACCCAAGGCTCCAGCTATCAGGTTACTCAGACGAAGATAGCCATTGGCTCGGGAGGCTTGTGGGGAAGAGGGCTGGGCAACGGCACTCAAAGTCAGTTGGGGTTCATCCCGGTTTCCCACGCAGACGCCATCTTTGCCGCGTATGCCGAGGAACGAGGTTTTATCGGCACGCTGGCTGTTTTCCTGCTGTATGTTATTCTGCTCTTGCGCTTGCTTGAAGGGGCGAGGACGGCGGCCGACCAGGCGGGCAGTTTCCTGCTCATCGGATTTGCTTCAATCCTGTTCTTTCAGGTTGCTGTAAATGTGGGGATGATGATTGGGTGGTTTCCAATCACCGGGATCCCCTTGCCGCTCATGAGTGAGGGCGGTTCCTCAATGCTCTTTATTTTCCTGGGGCTCGGTCTCGTGATGAGCGTCAAGATGCAACGTTTTGTGAATTAGATGAAGCTGTGAGATCAAGAAGTGGCAGCAATTTTTGCAACGAGTCCTCGGACTCAAAATGATTTGGACGGCTCAATGCAGCCGTATTTCTTGCAAGGTAAGGCCCGGGCACATTCGCCCGCGGCGCACGGTCTTGCCCGTGGCTTCCGAGAGGCAGCTAACGGAGACTGGCCGGGCGTGCGCTCTGAAGGAGAAGGCGTTTGGGGCCGGACCCGGGACAATCGAAGTTGATCTCCGCATTTGCGGATTGATCCTTGCCGGTTGCCCGACTAAAAGGAGTTTCCATGAATAAGGAGATGTTTATTTCATCGTCTCCACACGAGACGAAGGTCGCCGTGTGCGAAGACGGTCATCTGGTAGAGGTTTATTTTGAACGCGACACGGACGTTGGACTGGTCGGCGGCATTTACAAAGGCCGCGTGAACCGGGTGCTCCCCGGGATGCAGTCGGCGTTTGTGGACATCGGGCTAGAACGGGACGCGTTCCTGTACGTTTCAGACTTTTCGCTCCAGGACCAGGATGAGTTTGAAGGCCTCCTGAATGAATCCCAGGCGCGGGGAGCCACAATACAGGTCGAGCCGCAAGTGCAGTCCGAAGAAACAGGAGCAACCGCCAGCGCCGAGCAGCCGGAAGCCGTAGGCCCGAACGAAGCGGACGCAGGCGAAACAGAATCAGCCGCGCCGGAGGCCAGCGCTCCCGCAGCGGCAGCGGAACCCTCAAGCGCGGAGCCGGCCCGCACGAGCCAGCCCGCCCAGGGGTCGTCCGGCGACGAAAGAGATTTCCACCGCCGTTCTCATCGAGGGCGCCGGCGCAGAGGACGGCACGGACGCGGCGGCTTTGGCGATCGCCGCCAGCAGGGCCGCCATGCCGAACCGCGGCACGAAGCTCCAAAAGCGGAGCCGGCCGCTGAAACGGCAGACGATTTTGAAATTCTTCCCGGTGAGTCACTGGCCAAGTACCGGCATTCCGATTCGGAAGACTCGCCAGCGGCAGAAGCCCGCCAGCAGGGCAGGTATGAGCATCCAGACGCGGAAGCAGACCAGCCTGAGCCCTCCAGCGCTGATGCCCGGACCACTGAAGCTGAAGAAATCGCGGCTGAAGTCGAGAGTGCAAGCCAAAGCGATATCACCAGGCGTCAGGAGGCGGCGGAATCCGCTCAGTTTGTCGCTCCGGTTTCCAACTTCACTGCCGAAGAGAACGAAGCCCAGGAAGAAAGTTCAGCCGAAGCTTCAGAACTTGCGGCGGAAGCCGGAAACGAATCGGAAGAAGGTGAAGAAGGTTCCGGCGAGACTTCATTCGAAAGTGTAGAAGAAGAAATGCAGTCCGCTGAATCGGTCTATTCCGAATCCGACGATGACTTGCAGGAAGAAACAGCAATGGCATCGGATGAGGATTCCGGGACGGAAGCTGATGGTGAAAGTGAAGTGCAGCCTGCCGGGGCTTCTGAAGGAACCGGCGAAAAGGCTGAGCGCTCTTACACGCTGCGCGAACCTCATGCGCGGCCGCACTTTGCGCCTCGGCGCGGGCGCCGCGGACGTCGCCGCGCCGGCAGGCATTCGCGACGGAACACCGGCCGCGAGCGGGAAGCAGCGCGCCCGACCAGCCAGCAAGGGGTCCAGATTTCCGAGCTCTTGAAAGAGGGCCAGGAAATCATTGTCCAGATTGCCAAGGAGCCCCTGGGAACCAAGGGCGCACGGATCACTTCTCACGTGGCACTGCCGGGCCGCTATGTGGTTTTCATGCCCACCATCACGCATGTGGGAGTTTCACGCAAGATCGCGTCTGAACAGGAAAGGCTGCGGCTGCGAAATGTTGTGATGGAGCACAAGGGCACGCTGACCGGAGGATTTATTGTTCGCACAGCGGCTGAAGGCCGCTCGGATGATGAAATCCGGGCTGACCTGAGGTTCCTGACAAATCTGTGGAACGACATTCGTACCCGCGCTGAGCAGGTAAAGGCCCCGGCGCTGCTTTACCGCGACCTCGATCTGGCCCAAAGACTGATGCGCGACCTTGTGACACCGGACTTTAAATCCATCTGGCTGGATAATGAAGCCGATTACGAGCGCGTGGTGGAATTTGTCAGCCGGCTGCAGCCATCGCTGGTAGGA
>JBJKQZ010000049.1:0-4533 GCA_046704865.1 Terriglobia bacterium | reverse complement strand
TTTGGTCATCATGCCACCTCTCCGTCAGTTCTGAACCTCAGATCAAACCACCCAATAACTTGCCCGCAAGCTCGCGGACGCACCTGCCCGCCGCTTGAAGCGTATTCAATATCTTTAGGGTCTCAATCACGCCCTAAACAGATCCGGCATAAGACAGCCGCCCAATGGCGTGCAATAGAACCTTCTTGACGCCGCCGTCCTTACGAGGCAGCGATGGTCCTTGTTTCCAGTTCCAATGTTCGCGGTTGACGACCGTATCGAACGTGTTCACGGCGATGGTCGGAAGTTAGCTCTGAACTCCGGTTTGCCAACTATCCCCAAGTTGATATGAAAGAGCGCCCCGCCGAAGTAACCGGATTTGTAATCGTACCCAGCCGGCATGATAGGCATAGATTCCGACTGCGCCGCGGAAGTGATAAAAATATCTGTTAGATCAGGCCCACCGAACGCAAGAGATGAGGTTTGCTTTGCGGGGGTTTGAAGCCGTCGCTCGACCTTGCCGTCAGGATCGTAGCGCACCACGCAACTTCCATACCACTGGGCGGACCAGACAAAACCTTCGGCGTCAACAGTCAGCCCGTCGGGAAGTCCTTCGTAATCAGGGACCCTGACAAAGATGCGGCGGTTCTTAACCGCTCCGTGTATGGCGTCATAATCGTAAACAAAAATGAGGCGGGCGGCTGAGTCGACAAAGTAAAGTGTTTTGCCATGCGGAGAAAAGCCGAGGCCATTGGACAAGTGAAATCCTTCATCCAGTATCCGTGCAGAGTGGTCGGTATCCACACAAATTAAATTACCCAGAGGATATTCCTTGCCGGGATCGTAAAACCACGAACCCGCCAGAAGCCTGCCGTTGGGATCCGCTATGCAATCATTCATCCTGCATACTGTCCCTTCCACAGTGTCGGCAATTAATTGAACGCTGCCGCCATCCCAAAGCCAAATTCCGGAGTTGTTCGTGATAACAACTCCGCCGTTCACGCTCAGTGCACAGCCGTTGATTTCCAGGCCGTCCTTGACGATCTCAGATTTCTTCGAAGTCCAGTCGTAGCGGTAAAACTTAAGACCAACGCAATCCGTCCAGAAAAGGCAACTCCGCCGGACATCCCATAGCGGAGCTTCGCCACAGAGGTCTTGAAAGTCCGCGATGGGTTTAGGGCTTATCATTTCCGTGCAACCTCAATGCGAAGGCTTCCCCGCAGCCGGAACATCGGGAACGGATGTATCGACGATCTTAATCAACCGCACCGAGTGAGGTGCCTGATTCTCGATTTGAAGAACTCCCGCATTCAAAGTGATGGGGCCATTCTGCTCCAGGGCGTCAAAGGCCTTGTAAGAATCACCGCGTGGGAGACTCAGGTCAGCAAGATTAAGCTGGTGAGAGCGCGGCCCGTCCGTCCAGTTGAACACAGCGAGCATCGCCTGGTGCTTGTTTTCGTGAAGCAGAAATTCGCTGGGCTGTTCATCCAGCGGCGAATAGGTCATCAGGTCAATGGGCGTGGCAGCTCGACTGAGGCGCACCATTTGCAGGAGGTCGGCATTCTTTAGCAGCGAGAGGCGGTCCGGCTCCGAAGCAAAGAGAGCCAGGTTATCTCCGATTTCGTACATACCTCCCGAGAGCGCTGCCAGCACGATAGAAACTTCAGCCTCATTCTGAGTAAGAGGAGCTTTATCTGGAGGCGACGGAGGCTGTTTGGAGATTTCAAAGGCGTCCGGGTCACTGATAAAAAAGTTGCGGTTCATGTAATAACGTGCCGCGATACCAGTAGCCACTTCCTTTGTCGTCCTGAATGAGTGGCCAGTATCCAAAGAGATTCTTCCCTCGTCAAGGATTCGCACGGGGTTCAGCATGGGGCTCCCATCCTTGTCGAGAAGAACACTCTGGCCAACGGCCTTTCGAATGACATCCAGCCCGATCCGCTGTGCCTCTAATGCAGTTGTGTGTGGCCGGTAGTAATCGCCTTCAATGGCAGTATCATCCATGAAATCGAGCTTGATATACTGAACTCCCCATTTATTGACAATTGTCTGGTAAGTTTCCCGCAGGTACTCCTGAGCTCCCGGGTTGGTTGAATCGAGCACATACAGAGGCTCAATCCCCGACTGGTAGATGCGAATCGGCTGATCGTTTGCATTGTGAACCAGCCAGTCCTTGTGGTGCTGGTAAACCCAGGCACGGTCAGAAACCTCAAAGGGGGCGGTCCAAACACCAAACTTCAGGCCAAGGCTACGCAACATGTCGCCAACCACCTTCATTCCATGTGGAAAGTTGGAGGGATTGGGTTTTGTGTAGTCGCCTCGTGCATAGCCATAACCCTCATCGATCAGGAGGTAATCGAAGCCCAGAGTCTTCAGATTCCTGGCAAGTAGATGAGCGTTTTCGGAAACATCACGTTCGTTCACTTTCTCGTAAAACGGGGCCCAGCTCCACCAGCCCATGAGGTTGGGGCTTTCAACGCGGGCATGGTGAAGCAGTCGAATCGCATTCCCGTAGGCCTCTAACTGGGAGTGGTAGTCCGGGCCGGCCGCAAACATCAATTGTTCAGACGAAAGTTCCTTGCCCGGTTGCAGCGGCAGGCTTAACTCAATCTGATCAGCTGGAGACGCGTCTCGGAGCGATTCCTTCTTTTCGATTTCAGTGGTGCCCGTTGAGTCCACCGTGTAGGAGTCGATTTGTGGACCCGTGGAGATGTCTCTGTTCACCTTGACCCGCAATAAGGTCAGCCAGCGGCTTGAAGTCAGAGCCGCCATGAACAGGCTGTTGCCGCTTTTGCGGTTGTAAATTAGCTGGCTTCCCACACCAAGCTGCTCAGGGCTAAGCTCCTTGCCAAAACTGTCAGAACCAAGATAGACAGGGGCCTGGCTGAGGTCGTAGACATGCACAGGAGGACGGTCTTCGCTGAAGCTGTCCGATAGTATCCTGTCTGCTTCATCCGGCCCGCCCAGGTTGACTCGCGGAACCCCGACGGCTTCAACACTCCGAATCGACTGAACAGTGATTTGACCGGTCGTTGTATTCCTGACCTTAACCTCAACTTCCCCGTAAGGAAGCTGGTTATAGAGCTTGAGGACATAATCCAATTCGGGGCTGCTTTTCAGTCCCGTAAAGGCTACGCTAATCTGATGACCATCACCCAGTACGTCCTGGAAATCAGTTTCAGCTTCCTGATGATTTGGATACGCACTTGAGGAGATCCATTGATGGTTAACTTCCACTCCGACATGCGAAATGAGCAACGGTTTTGACAGGCTCTTTATGTTTATCTCGTACGCTCCGTCTTCAGGCCTTACCGTTGCGGAGAGCCATGCATTTCTCAATGACGTTTGTTCCCCGGTAGTGCATCCAGCCGCGACGCAGAGGAAAGCAAGAATCAGCAGCCATCTCGTGATGTCACAAACCCTCTTGAAATCCATCAATAAAATCCCTCCTCTCTGCGAAAGGCCATATATAAGCTCGACAAAGTGCCAACAACCGGGCGCATTCCGGATTTCCCCGGCGTGTGAAAGTCGCAATCGAACCCCAATTGCCTCTGAAGAATAATGTCCGCATTCTCTTTCTTGAAATCCCTCATTACCCCGGAAAACCTTTGGTCTTACGGCGTTTTCTTCTCCCCTCAAGGGCCACAGGGTTCCCGGATCCGCGATATCTGAACACTACGTCGAAAGCAGCACCACGGACACCAGTGCGCACAAGACCCCAATACCCTGGAAGAGATTGATGGATTCATGCAGGATCGCCGGGGCCGAAACCACAACAATTAATGGGTAGAGTGCGGTAAAGGGAACGACGATCGACGCCTTGCCTCCATTTTTCATGGCTGCCAGCAAAGCCCACGCCCCCAGCGTATTTAGAGTCGCGCTGGCAAATGTGAATACGAGGCTGCGGGTAGGAAATGTAAAGATAGACTTGCCGGTATAAAGCCACGGGAGGAGAACCACATAACCAGCCACAAGCCATATGAGCGCGGATTCGGCCGAAAGATAATTTGTCGACAGCTTTTGCAGCAGGCCAACGGTGCCCCAAGTCAGGAGTACCACGGCAGCAGGCAAACACCATGATGGGATGGGTAGATGAGCCATGAGCCTAAAGCGAAAAGACAACAAAAGCGATAGCCGCAAAAAGCAGTCCCAGCTTATGAAGCCCGGTGAGTCGCTCCCTTAACAGAGTCACTGCCAGCAATACTGTGATCATCGGGTACATCGCAGTCGCCGCAGTTATTACCGAAGTATTGCCTCCAGTGCGATAAGCGCCGGCAAGCGCAATATTCCCTACCCCGGCCAGCACGCCGTTTCCAAGGCCGTAGAGGATACCTTTTGGACTTTTCTCAAGCTTAAAGCCCTGGGCGGCCAATAGTACGACCGCTACCGGCAAAGCTCCGAAAGTGAAAAGATACTGGATCGTTTGCTCAGGGATCCTATTTGAAGCGAGTTTTTCAAGGACTGTCCATCCCCCCCAGCAGAGGACACATAACAACGAGTACCAAAACCACTTTGCCCGTATTGTCGCCTGCAAGGACATTGAAAAACCTCCAG
>JBJKQZ010000048.1:0-6342 GCA_046704865.1 Terriglobia bacterium | reverse complement strand
CTGACGCTCCAGGGCAAGGATTTCAAAAAGCTTGCGGTCCGTGAAGCCATGCGTGAAGCCTTCCCGGTGTTGCCGCCATCAACCCTCATCGACCACGTCACCTCCTGCATCACCCGGGATTGCCCTGCCGTCTTCATTGACCTGGGAGAACATCGGTACGAGATCCTGACCAAATACGACCTGCTTCATGCGATTGCTCGCCTGGTGAAGCAGCCCCAGTGACAGCGCCTGTTGGAAGTTTGACAATTCCCTGCACGCACTTGAAAATGCTATTTAACCCATTGAGAAATAATATCCGGGAGAAAATATGAGCAAGAGAATCGGTCCGCAGCAGGTCCTGGAGGCGCTGAAGGGCGTGGAGGACGCTGGTCAGCGCAAGGACATCGTTACGCTCGGCTACGTCAAGGACATTGAGGTGGCGACTGACCACACCGTCATCGTGGTTGAGATGAAGACCGCCGGTTCGCCCAAGGCGAATTCCCAGCTGGCCGCCGCCATCCGCAAGGCGGTTGAGGCGATTGGCGTCGAAAGGGTTGAGGTTGAAATTGCCACGCCGTCGGCTGCCCCGCCACGAACACAATCCAACCTGATCCCCAATGTGAAGACGACCATCGCCGTGGCCAGCGGCAAGGGCGGCGTTGGCAAATCCACTGTTGCCGCCAATCTCGCTGTGGCGCTCTATCGCCAGGGCGCAAAAGTCGGATTGATGGACACCGATGTTTACGGCCCCAGTGTTCCGGCCCTGATGGGCGGCAAGCAGGAGCCGCACGTGGTGGAAGGGAAGCTCGAACCGCCCGTTGAATGGGGCATCAAAATCATCTCCATGGGCTATTTCCTTCCGCAGGATGAAGCCGTCATCTGGCGCGGCCCCATGCTGCACAAGACCATCCAGCAATTTCTGGGCGATGTTAACTGGGGCGAGCTCGACTACCTGGTGATGGATCTGCCCCCGGGAACCGGCGACATCCAGTTGAGCCTTTCGCAAACCATTCCGCTTACCGGAGCGGTGATTGTTTCCACGCCGCAGGACCTGGCGCTCGACGTAGCCTGGAAAGCAATTGCCATGTTCAAGAAATTGAATATCCCCATACTGGGAATCGTGGAGAACATGAGCTATTATGTGTGCCCGCACTGCGGCGTCCGGGAAGAAATCTTCGGCCACGGCGGCGCCAGGGAGGCGGCAGACAGGCTGGGGATTTCATTTCTGGGCGAGATACCGCTCGACCCGAAAATTCGGATTCAGAGCGATGCGGGCCGGCCGATCGCACTCGACCTGAATTCACCCCTGGCTGAGGCCTATCAGGGAGTGGCAAAAGCTCTGGCGGAACAGGTAAGCCGCGCGGGCGATCAGGTTCCGGAAATCATTTAGGGGTGTGGGCGTGGTCTTAGCTCCCAGGACGATCCGCCTTCATGGCGAGGGCAACGATCTGGTGATTGAGTGGGCAGACGGGCATCACAGCGCCTATTCCTACCAGTATCTTCGCGACCGTTGTCCTTGCGCCACGTGCCTTGACAGCGAACCTGCACCTCCCTGGGAAGCTGGGCCGCTGCCCATGTATGGTTCCGGGCCGCTGAAGCCTGAAAAGGCGGAACTGGTGGGGCGTTACGCCCTGCAGGTTTATTGGAGTGACGGCCATTCTTCCGGCATATATACTTTTGACCACCTGCGGGACCTTTGCCCGTGCAACGATTGCGAAACGACACGCGACAGGGCTCGCTAGCCGCGTGTGAAACGAGGGGCTTAAAAGTATTTTTTAATTCAGAGGCCGGGACGAGCTGGTGGAAACAAGCTCGATCCAGAGAGCCATTGCGTTGCTTGATTGAACTCGGCGCAATTTCCCGGCGCATTCCGTTATCGAACGTAAATTTCTTCTCAACGAGGGGAGAACGTCATGATGATCACTCGGGCTTCTTCGGTACTCCTTGGAATGGCTCTGTTTTCTCCAGCGCTCATTTTCGCAGCTGCAAAACCGCCTTCGCGCGCTCAGGCCAAGGGTCTGTTGGTGATAGACAACAAGGGAAACCACACTCTCGGCATTGTGGATCCGGAAGCAGGAAAAGAAATCGCCACGGTCACGGAAACCGGCATCACCGGACATGAAGTGGCTGTTTCGCCGGATGGAAATACGGCATACGTCCCGATTTATGGAAATTCCGGCGTGGGCAGCCCGGGAACAGATGGGCAGACAATCGATGTGATCGATCTTGCCAGCCGGAAAGTGGTTTCCACCATTCATCTGGACCGTCCCCTGCGCCCCCATTGCGCCCATTTTTCTCCCACCGACGGGCTCCTATATGTTTCAACGGAACTGGCGGACGCCGTCACGATAATCAATCCCAAAACCAACAAAGTTGTAAGTTCCATTCCCACTGGCCAGCCCGAATCTCACATGCTGGCCTTTTCCCACGACGGCCGGCGCATTTACACCGCCAACGTAGGTCCTGGAACAGTTTCTGTTCTGGACGTTGCCACCCGGAAGACTCTTGCCATTATTCCGATCTGCAAAGAGACCCAGCGGATTGCCGTTTCCATGGATGACCGCCACGCCTTTACGTCTGACCAGCACAGCCCCCGGCTGGCGGTGATCGATACTGCCACCAACAAAGTGGCGCGCTGGGTGGAACTGCCGGGTATCGGCTACGGAACAGCACCCACTCCCAATGGCCGCTACCTGGTGGTCGCCGTCATCAACAAGAATCAGGTGGCTGCGGTGGACCTGAAGACATGGAAAGTGGACCACACCATTGACGTTCCGCCGGCACCGCAGGAAGTCCTGATCCGGCCTGACGGCGGAGTCGCATTCGTCTCCTGCGATCACAGCAAACAGATCGCTGTGATCAACCTGCACACCTGGGAAGTCGAAAAGAAAATCGACGCCGGCCCAAACTGCGACGGAATGGCCTGGGCGGCAAGATAGTGTAACCGTCTCTTTTTATTTCACTTACCGATAGAATCCCGAGGATTGCAGAGGCTCCAATTCCGGAGGGTTCTATTGCAGAATCCAGCCGGGATAAGATACTTCCGAATCCGGATACATTGCCATTGACCGCTGCTATCCTCCGATGTAAGCTGGGCCAAGGTTTTCACTGGGTTTCCTGACAAAGTCAGAACGCTGTGAAGGAGGTGACGCAATGTCACGCCTGCTTGGATTGCTTTACGGTGTCTTCTGCTACCTGGTTTTCCTGGGAACTTTCCTCTACGCAATCTGGTTTGTGTGGACAATGGATTCTCTGAATACCGGCATGACATTCAGCCGTGCCCTGTGGATTGATGCGGGCCTGCTCGCACTGTTCGCCATCCAGCACAGCGTCATGGCCCGTCAGTGGTTCAAGCGTGCATGGACAAAGATCGTGCCCAGACCCCTTGAACGCAGCACTTACGTCCTGTTTGCCAGCCTGGCACTCCTGGCAATCATCTTCTTCTGGCAACCGATGCCGGCCGTGATGTGGAATATCGGACCCGGCATGGGCACGCTTGTGCTCCAGATCCTGTTCTGGGCCGCATGGCTGGGTCTGCTGGTGAGCACATTCCTGATTGACCACTTCGATTTGTTCGGCATCAGGCAAGTGTTGTCGTATTATCGCGGCGTTACCTACCGGCCCCCGGGCTTCCGAACGCCCATGTTCTACAAGTACGTCCGCCACCCGATCTATCTCTTTTTTATCATCGCCTTCTGGAGCGCCCCGCGCATGACCTTCGGCCATCTTTTCTTCGCGGTCATGTGCACAGGCTTCATGCTGGTGGGAATTCAGTTTGAAGAGCGAGACCTGATTCACTTCCACGGAGCGCGCTACGCTGAGTATAAGAACCTGGTTCCGATGCTTGTACCCAATCCGATGAAAAAGGCTGGTGGAAGGGAAAGCTCTCCGGCAACAGAAGGTTAGGTAGGAACAGTCGCTCGGTACCGCGGGTTCACGTTGGAAAGTCACCGGCAGCCGGGTATAAGCGCAGGTCTGCAATTTCCCAAAGATTGGAAGTTTCCGAATCAAAACGGGTTTACTCTGGCTGGCGCCCTTTATTCCCCACCTTGGGCGATCCACCCACGCCGCCCTGCTCTGACATTTCCTTGACGGCGATTTTTGGCTTGTGCTATAAGTCTATGATTAAATGACTTACCGTTAGGCTGGTCAGTGCATTCGTTCCAACAACTTACAGGTTTCAATCTCCAGGCTGTCCGCGCCTCAGATGTCAAGTTGGGCACCGGCTCGGATACGAGGGAAGAAATATGACCTTTCAATCGACTCCTATTCTGTTGAGCGTGTTGGCTCTGTTCGCAGCCGTGATTATGGTCTTTCCGAATTTCTCGATGAAGGCCCTGCGGCTCGTTTCACGCTTTACTTCACGCGCCTTCAGACGCCGCGGTGAATCGGCTGCGCCGGGTTTGCGGGGCCGCTGGTCCGCATCTCGCCTGCTTGTCAAGGCCTCCGTCGCCAGCGCCGTGTTGACGCTGCTCAGCGCATCGGCTGCGTTTGCCCAGACGGGCGAGCAGGCTGGTGAAGCCAACCTGAAGCTTCCTGATTTCAACAAAGTCTATTTCCTGGGAATGACCGGCCATCATCTGCTGCTCTTCGGCATCCTGTTCTGCATTTTCGGCTTGCTTTTCGGACTCGCCATGTACACCCGGCTCAGGAACCTTCCTGTCCACCGGTCAATGGCTGAGATATCCCAGTTGATCTGGGAAACCTGCAAAACTTACCTCGTCCAGCAGGGTAAATTCCTTTTTCTGCTCTGGGTCTTTATTGCGGCCATTATTGTTCTCTATTTTGGCGTCCTCCTGCACTACGCAGCGTTCAGGGTGATCATCATTCTGGCGTTCAGCGTGCTCGGCATTTGCGGAAGTTATGGTGTTGCATGGTACGGCATCCGCGTGAACACATTTGCCAACTCCCGCACCGCATTCGCCAGCCTGGAGGGCAAGCCGTATTCCGTTTACAGGATCCCTGTGAGCGCCGGCATGAGCGTCGGCATGATGCTCATCAGCGTTGAACTCCTGATGATGCTGGTGATTCTGCTCTTTGTTCCGGGCGATTATGCGGGGCCGTGCTTTATCGGCTTTGCGATCGGCGAATCGCTGGGCGCAGCGGCATTGCGAATTGCCGGCGGCATTTTCACCAAGATTGCGGACATCGGCGCCGACCTGATGAAAATTGTTTTCAAAATCAAAGAAGACGATGCGCGCAACCCCGGCGTCATCGCCGACTGCACGGGCGACAACGCAGGCGACAGCGTCGGGCCCAGTGCAGATGGATTTGAAACTTACGGCGTGACCGGCGTGGCGCTGATTGCCTTCATTCTGCTGGGCGTCAAGAATCCCATCATCCAGGTGCAGCTTCTGGTATGGATTTTCGTCATCCGCATTGTGATGCTGGTGGCTGCGGCGGCCGCCTATTACCTGAACAGCGCCGTTTCCAACGCCCGGTACGCACATGCTGACAAGATGAATTTTGAAACGCCGCTCACCTGGCTGGTGTGGCTGACTTCGTTTGCTTCCATCGGCCTCACCTACCTCAGTTCGGCCTTCATCATTCCCGACCTTGGCGGTGATCCAACACTGTGGTGGAAACTTTCAACCATCGTCTCCTGCGGAACTCTGGCCGGAGCATTGATTCCCGAACTGGTCAAAGTCTTTACGTCGACTGAAGCGCGGCACGTTAAAGAGGTTGTCACCTCGGCGCGCGAAGGGGGAGCGTCACTCGACATCCTCTCCGGCTTTGTTTCCGGCAATTTCTCTGCCTACTACCTGGGACTCACCATGATGGTGCTGATGGCCATTGGCTCGTGGGTCAGCTTGCGAGGCCTTGAAAACATCATGCTGGCCGCACCCGTGTTTGCTTTCGGCTTGGTCGCTTTCGGGTTCCTCGGCATGGGGCCGGTAACGATTGCGGTGGATTCTTACGGTCCTGTTGCTGACAATGCCCAGTCCGTTTATGAACTCTCGCTGATTGAGCACGTGCCCAACGTCGAGCAGGAAGTGAAACGCGAGTTCAACATCAATGTGAACTTTGAGCAGGCCAAGGAGATGCTGGAAGCCAACGACGGCGCCGGCAACACCTTTAAGGCCACAGCCAAGCCCGTGCTGATCGGCACGGCGGTGGTCGGCGCTACCACAATGATTTTTGCCACCATCATGGCGCTCACCAACGGCCTGACCACCAATGTTGATAAGCTTTCGCTCCTCCACGCGCCCTTCGTTCTGGGTCTGGTTTCCGGCGGAGCCATCATTTACTGGTTCACGGGAGCTTCAACGCAGGCAGTTACCACCGGGGCCTACCGCGCCGTGGAATTCATCAAGGCCAACATCCGTCTGGAAGGCGTGGAAAAGGCTTCGGCAAGTGACACCA
>JBJKQZ010000047.1:0-3874 GCA_046704865.1 Terriglobia bacterium | reverse complement strand
GTTCAGGGGCGTTTCAGGCACAAGGTTCCGGGTGACGCGGAACCTTTAACTTAAGAGGTCTTCCCGCAACCTCGTGAGCGCGCCACGGGCGGAGTGCGCCACGGCCGGCAAAGGTCCAGGATGGCATTATGAATAAAGGAACTGATTTCCAGGGAGTTAATCTCGGTTACGTTCTGGAGTTATACGACAGATACCTTGCAAATCCCAATTCGGTTGATTCAAGCACGCGCGCATACTTTGAAACCTGGAGTCCCCCGGAGGAATTTCAGCCATCCCCGGAAACGCTGCCGGCCGGGCAGATCGACAAGATCGTCGGCACAGTCAACCTGGCGGAATCCATTCGCAAGTTCGGGCATATGGATGCGCGCGTGGACCCGCTGGGAAGCGAGCCCCGGGGCGATTATTCTCTGCGCCTGGAATCGCACGGCGTCACTGAGGAAGACCTGCGCCGCCTACCTGCCAGCCTGATTGTCGGCCCCATCGCTGCGGGCAAGGGCAGCGCATTTGAAGTGATTCATGCGCTGCGCAACATCTATTCCTCCTCCACGGGATACGATTACGGCCATTTGCGCGACCCGGAAGAGCGGAAGTGGCTGCATGAAGCCGCGGAGTTGCGCAGGTTCCGCGATCCCAACGATCCTGTAGACCCTGAGGCCCTGCTTGAACGGCTGACGCAGGTGGAAGTGTTTGAGCATTTCCTGCACCGCACGTTTCCGGGGAAGACCCGTTTTTCAGTTGAAGGCCTGGACATGCTGATTCCGATTCTCGACGAACTGGTTGGGGGCGCGGCAGAGGCCAGCGTTCGTACCGTACTCATTGGCATGGCCCACCGCGCTCGGCTCAACGTCCTGGCTCACATTCTGCAAAAACCCTACGCAGAAATTCTGGCCATTTTCAGGGATCCCGTACAGGCGAGAAACTTCCGCGAAGATCTGGGCTGGACCGGGGACGTAAAGTACCATCTGGGTGCGGAGCGCGCGGTAAAGGGCGGCAGGGCCGTCGGCCTCCTCATCGAGATGCCACCAAATCCCAGCCATCTGGAAGCTGTGAACCCCGTGGCAGAAGGCATGGCGCGTGCGGCCGGTACCGTGGTCGATCAAAGAGGTGCACCGAAATTCGATCCCACGCGCACTCTGCCGATCCTGATCCACGGCGATGCGGCGTTTTCCGGCCAGGGCGTGGTTGCTGAAACTCTCAACTTTTACAGGCTGCCCGGTTACAGCACGGGCGGCACCATACACGTTATTGCAGACAACCAGTTGGGCTACACAACCACCACAGAGGAATATCGCAGCTCGCTCTATGCCAGCGGCCTCGCCCGCGGCTTCAAGATTCCACTGGTGCACGTGAATGCGGACGATCCGCTGGCCTGCATCGAGGTGGCGCGCCTGGCCTTCGCCTACCGGGCAAAGTTTGGGAAGGACTTCGTCATCGACCTTGTCGGCTACCGCCGCTACGGGCACAACGAAGGGGACGAACCCAGCTTCACCCAGCCGCTCCTTTATGAAAAGATTATGAAGCTGCCAACGGTGCGAGAGCAGTGGGGAGCGAAACTTGTCGAGCGGGGAATTGTTCCCGCAGGCCGGCCGGAGGCGCTTGTCCAGGAAAAGATGGAGCATCTTCAGCAGGTTCTGGAATCATTGAAGCCCACCGAGGAACTGGCTGAGGAGCCCCCAGAACCGCCTCCGCCGGGCGCGGCACGCCAAGCGAAGACCGCCGTTCCAATTGAAAAACTGCGTGCGCTGAACGAGGGCCTTTTGCAATTCCCGGAAGGGTTTAACCTCCACCGCAAACTGGAACGGGCGCGCAGCCGCCGGGCAAAAGTGCTGGATGATCTCGATGCCAGAACCATCGACTGGTCCACTGCTGAGGAACTGGCTCTTGCCTCCATCCTTGAAGACGGCACCGCAATCCGCATGACAGGAGAAGACATTGAGCGTGGGACGTTCAGCCAGCGGCATGCCGTTCTTCACGACGTCAAGACCGGCGAGAAGTACACGCCACTGCAGGCTCTGCCACAGGCCAATGCAGCTTTCGAAATCCACAACAGCCCACTCACCGAAAACGCGGTGGTAGGATTCGAGTACGGTTACAGCCTGCAGGAACCGAGCCGCCTGGTCATCTGGGAGGCCCAATACGGTGACTTTATTAATGGCGCGCAGGTGATGATTGACGAGTTTCTGGTTTCCGCCAGAGCAAAATGGGGGCTCACGCCTTCACTCGTCATGCTGCTGCCTCACGGTTTTGAAGGCGCAGGGCCTGACCATTCGAGCGGCCGCCCGGAGCGTTTCCTGCAGTTGGCGGCGGGAACCAACCTGCGAGTCACCAACTGCACCACGGCAGCACAGTATTTCCACCTGCTGCGGAGGCAGGCAGCGCTGCTGAAGGTCGATCCACTGCCACTGATCATCATGACGCCCAAGAGCCTGCTGCGGCATCCACTGGTGGCTTCATCGCCGCGTGAACTGGTTGAGGGCCACTGGCAAGCCGTAATTGACGATGCCGAAGCCGGCGAGCGGCTGGATGAAATCCGGCGGCTTGTCCTATGCAGCGGCAAGGTCTATGTAGATCTGGTAACCAGCGAGTACCGCGAAAAGAAAACCAACATTGCTATCTGCCGCATTGAGCAGCTCTATCCGTTCCGCACAGATGAAGTCCGCCAGGTGCTGAACCGCTATCCAAAACTCCAGGAAGTCGTGTGGGTCCAGGAAGAGCCGGAAAATATGGGAGCATGGGAATACCTGCGGCCCATGCTCAGCGAATTGGTCCGCAACCAATGGAGGTTGCGATATATTGGCCGCTCGAGGAGTTCGAGCCCGGCAGAGGGTTCCTCTGCGCGCCACGCGCTGAACCAGGAAGCAATCGTTCAAAAGGCCTTCAGCGCGCGGCTGGCCGAGCGGGAAGAAGATATGGTTCTTGTCGAAAATATTGCAGACAGTCCAGGGAGGAGAGAACGTGCCGACCAAAATCGTCGTGCCCGAACTGGGTGAATCCGTTGTGGAAGCCACTGTTGGGCACTGGAGAAAGAACCAGGGTGACCACGTAGCCGTGGGCGACGTCCTTGTGGAACTTGAGACCGAGAAGGTCGACCTGGAGGTTGGCGCCGAGCGCGGCGGAGTGCTTGCGCGTATTGACAAAAAAGAGGGCGAGGATGTAAAGATCGGCGAAGTGCTTGGAATTATCGAGGAAGCGCCCGCAGTGGAATCCGCCGCAGGACGCAAAAATGGCAAGGAGAAAACTGCCGAAGGGGAAAAGACCGTGGAGACCGGAACCAGGGAATCGGCTGGCGCTGCAGCGGCTATAGAACCAGAATCCGCAACCAAACGGATGGTGACGCCGCTGGCCCGGCGAATTGCCGAGGAACACGGAGTTGATCTCGCCCAGGTTCATTCCAGTGACCCCGCCGGCCGTATCCGCCAGCGTGACGTCGAAAGCTTTCTGCAAAGCCAGACCTCGGCTGCACCGCCATCAGATGAAAAGCCGAGTCCGGCAACACGGTCTGCGCCGCAGATTGTGCCTGCCGCTGGTGAACCCCGCGCAAGGCTTGAAGAAAGAGTCCGCATGTCTCGCCGCAGGCAGACAATTGCGCGCCGCCTGGTGGAAGCACAACATACCGCGGCGATGCTCACCACGTTTAACGAAGTGGACATGACTCAGGTGATGCAATTGCGGGCTCGCTGGAAGGAAAACTTTAAAAAGCAGCACGGCGTCAGTCTGGGAATCGCTTCATTTTTTGTCAAGGCTTGCGTCGGCGCGCTGCGCCAGTTTCCGCGCCTTAACGCGGAGATTCAGGGCAATGAAATGGTCCTGAAGCATTATTACGACATTGGCGTGGCAGTGGGCGCTGAAGAGGGACTGGTGGTCCCGGTGCTTC
>JBJKQZ010000046.1:0-7252 GCA_046704865.1 Terriglobia bacterium | reverse complement strand
TTGACCAGGCTCTCAGCACGTACCAGGTTGCGGAGGCCACGGTGCAATCTTCTCAGGCGCAGGTTGCGCAGGCCAAAGCACAGCTGACGCAGGCAGTTTATAACCGTGATATGGCGCATGCGCGGGTCCTTCAGAACCAGGCGCAACTGGTCGGAATTAGAAACGCCCGCGACCAGACCATTTACAACGCGCCCTTCGCCGGGATCATTACCTATCTCCCCGTCCATGTTGGAGAGAACGTTGTTCCGGGCATTCAAAACCAGCCGGGAAGCGCGCTTTTCCAGGTTGCCAATCTGTCCGTCATCAATGCCGTGGTGAATGTGGATGAAACGGACATTCTGGGGATCAGGTACGACCAGCCTGCCGAGGTTTCCATTGACGCAATCCCGGACAAGAAGTTCAAGGGCCACGTCACGGAAATCGGGATGAGCGCCCTGAGTTCCACATCCGGCCAGACCACCACGAACAGCAGCACCAGCACGGCCACCAGCACGGGCGAGGCCAAGGACTTTACCGTTTCCGTCACTCTGGATAATCCTCCGCCGGGATTGCGGCCCGGCCTTTCTGCAACGGCCAAAATCACGACTGCGACCCGCAAGGATGCGATCACCATCCCGATTCAGGCCCTTACGGTCCGGGACCAGGCCGAGCTTGAGCGGGAGAAAAAAGCCAATAACAAAGGCAAAGCCATGGCGGCAGAGCCCACTACAGCGGCGCAAGTAGCCGCAAGCAAGAAAGAGATCCAGGGCGTATTTATAGTTCAGAACGGGCGTGCCGTTTTCAGGCCAGTTGATACGGGGATTATGGGCACAATGAACGTCGAGGTGCTGAGCGGCTTGAAACCGGGCGAAGAAATAGTAACCGGCAGCTATCAGGTGCTGCGCACGTTGAAGAACGATACGCGAGTCAAGATCGACAACAGCGTTAAGGCGCTGGGCCAGCCTCCCTCATCGTAACGGCGAGAACCCGGTGGCCTTTCAACCCAGGAGACTAAAGGGGCGAGATCAGATCATGGAACCATATTCAGCGGCCGAATCACAAACGGGCGCGGCCCAGGAGTGGCAGACTTCACCGGCGCCGGAAAACATCATTATCCTTGCGCAGGACTTGTGGAAGACGTATGACATGGAAGCCGTCAGCGTCAATGCCTTGTCCGGCGTCTCTTTTTCCATTGTTCGCGGCGAATATGTCGCCATTATGGGCCCTTCCGGCTCCGGCAAGTCCACGCTCATGAACCTGATCGGCTGCCTTGACACGCCGACCAGAGGGGAATACTGGCTGAACGGCCGTCTGGTAAGCGAACTCACAGACGATGAGCTGGCATACATCCGCAACAAGGAAATCGGTTTCGTCTTCCAGACGTTCAATCTGCTTGCGCGCGCCACGGCGCTCCACAATGTCGAGCTACCGCTTATTTACAATGGAACACCACCCGCAGAACGTTTGGAGCGTGCCCAGGCGGTGCTCCGCATGGTGGAACTGGGCGACCGGATGGACCATCGACCGAACGAGCTTTCCGGAGGCCAGCGCCAGCGCGTGGCGGTCGCACGCGCCCTGATCAACAATCCGTCCATCATCCTTGCCGATGAGCCAACTGGAAACCTGGACACGGCCACCGGCGAGGAGATCATGAACCTTTTTGAACGCCTGCACCAGTCCGGTAACACCATCGTGCTGGTAACCCATGAGCATGACATTGCGGCCCGTGCCCATCGCATCATTCATATCCGAGACGGCAAGATCGACCGGGACGAGAAAGTGGTCTGAGAAGGGCGAGACGACCTCGCTTGCGCAGGGTTTCTGCCAGGGGATTCCGTGGAAACTGAAATCACCGGACGGCCAACGAGAGCAACTTCGCGCCGCAGGCACGGGGAACTTTTCAACGCATGGGTCACAGCGCGCGAGGCGTTCTGGATCGCCCTTGAAGCCCTGTATACCCATAAGCTTCGGTCCTTCCTTACCCTGCTCGGCGTGGTCATCGCCACCACCACCCTGATTGTCGTCATGTCCGTCATTAACGGCATGAATCTCTATATCGCCGAACACGTGGCCAATCTGGGGGTCAATACGTTTATCCTGAGCCAGTACAAGTGGGCACAGGGCTATGAAGCCTGGCTGAAGGCAAGGCGGCTCAATCGGCCCATCCGGCTGGAGGATTACCGTTTCCTCCAGCAGTACCTGGAGGGATATAAGACTATCGGCGCCACGGCTGATTACGGCAGGCCTACGGCGCATTACGGGAATCAGGTCATCTACGACATAGACCTCACGGGAGTAACGCCCAGCATGATCGATATCGGCCAGCAGAAAGTGGATTACGGCCGATACATCTCTGAAACCGACTACGTTCACGCTGCCCCGGTCTGCTTTATTGGGACGGACCTGGTGGACAAATTCTTCCCCAACGTTGACCCGATTGGGAAAGAAATCCGGGTGGGGGGCCGTTCACTCCGCGTGATCGGCGTGGCTGAGAAGATCGGGACCACTTTCGGGCAAAGCCAGGACAGCTTTGTCATGATCCCTCTCACCACGTTCCAGAGGTTCTTTTTTGCCCGGCCTGAACTCAATGTCAGCATCCAGGCGTGGTCGTCCGCACAGATGATTCCTCTTGAAGATGAAGTGCGCATGCTGATGCGCGTCCGCCGCCATCTGCAATATAACGATGTTGATACCTTCGGCATCAACGCCTCGGAAACCATCATGAGCCTGTGGCAGCGATTGACCGGGACCATTTTTGCCGTCACCATTGGCGTTGTTGCGGTCTTTATGGTGGTCGGCGGGATTGTGATTATGAACATCATGCTGGCCAGCGTCACGGACCGAACGCATGAAATCGGCATCCGCAAATCCCTCGGTGCGCGCCGGCGCGACATCCTGACGCAATTCATCATTGAGTCGGCGGTGATGGCCGGTATAGGGGGCATAGCCGGCATTGTGTTCGCGCTGCTGATTAACGTGGGCGTTCAGCATTTCGTCACTTCTTCGGTCCCGATCAGCGCCATACTCGTTGGAGTTGGATTGTCTGTAATCGTGGGGCTTTTCTTCGGAATTTACCCGGCCAGCAAGGCCGCCAGGCTCGATCCCATTGAAGCCTTGCGGGCGGAAGGTTAGGCGTGGCGAAGCAACTCCGAAACATCCGTGAAAACCTTCTACTGGCGCTGGACACGCTCCGCACCCACAAGTTCCGGTCGTTCCTCACCATCCTCGGCGTACTGGTCGGTACTGCAACGGTGATCCTTGTCGCCTCCATCATAACGGGGCTCAACAACCAGCTCGTCAATACCATGGAGCAGTACGGTTCCCGCTCGATTTTCATTTACAAGTTCCAGGTGGGTTTTAATTTCCGTCTTACCAGGGAAGAACGGATGCGGAAACCATTGCAGTATGATGATGCCGTCGCCATTCGGGACTATTGCCCGGATGTCGAGAGAGTGGCCGTTGAGAACTTCCACATGGGTCCGGCTTTGGGCGCCAAGTATAAAGGGCAATCGATGCTGAACGCCAACCTGCAGGGCGCCACATCAGAGGACTTCGCCATCAATAACGCTACGTTAGTCGACGGGCGTCCTTACACGACCATTGAAGACACTCATCGCCGCAATGTCTGTGTGATCGGTGCAGACGTCACTGAGAGATTCTTTCAGGGCGAGGACCCTATCGGCAAGTACATCAATGTGGGCGGCAACACTTTCCAGATTATCGGCACACTTGCCAAACGGCTATCATTCCTCGGTGATAACGGTAGTGACAGGACGATTTACATCCCCTATTGGACGTTCCGCAAAATCTACCCGAATGACAAGGAAAATTTCATTCTGGCCATGGCCTATCCCAACCGCATGGACCAGGCCATTGATGAAATCACAGCCGTCCTGCGCAGGATGCGCAAGGTCAAGCCGGACCAGGACAACAATTTCGGCATCGCCACCGCCGCTTCCGTCATCCGGCAGTTCAACGAGATCACCGGAACCGTGGCCCTGGTCATGCTGGTGCTCTCCTCCATTGGACTCATGGTGGGCGGAATTGGTGTGATGAACATCATGCTGGTTTCCGTCACGGAGCGCACGCGCGAAATCGGCGTTCGGAAAGCCATCGGCGCGCGCCGGCAGGACATTATCTGGCAGTTTCTGCTGGAAGCTATGACGCTGACCGGCACGGGCGGAGTGCTGGGAATCATCCTGGGCTACCTTCTTAAATTTGCCGTCCCGCTCGTCTTTGGCAGCCTGACTCCGGCTGTCCCTCTGTGGTCGGTTGTACTGGGATTTGTGGTTTCAGTAAGTATCGGATTGTTTTTCGGATTATGGCCGGCCATGAAGGCTGCACGCCTGGACCCCATCGTCGCCCTTCACCACGAATAGGTCCCCAACCCGCTGAGCATCCGTAGCAGCGAGTTGACCTCGCCAAGATGCGCCCCTATGGCCTGTAAACACTACCGTGAGGCCTGCTGTGCGTTCGACTCTTCAAACAGCGCCTTCAGGCTTTCCGTATACGGGTCGCGAGCGATGCCGCGCTCGGTGATGATGGCCGTCACGTATCGGTGCGGCGTCACATCGAATGCCGGGTGCCGCGCTCTGACATTTTCCGGAGCAGTCTGGATTCCCCGCCAGTGTGTCACTTCCTCCGGCGAGCGTTCCTCAATGGGAATTTCGTCACCCGAGGCCAGGCTCATATCAATGGTTGAAAGCGGAGCGGCCACGTAGAACGGAATCTCATTTTCGCGCGCCAGGACAGCCACTGTGTAGGTGCCGATCTTGTTCGCCACGTCGCCGTTTGCGGCAATGCGGTCCGCACCCACAATCACCGCCTGGATCTTCGATTGCTTCATAAAATGTCCGGCCATGTTGTCAGTAATCACCGTCACCGGGATGCCGTCTTTGGCCAGTTCCCACGCCGTGAGCCGGGCGCCTTGCAAAAACGGTCGCGTCTCATCCGCAAAAACGTTGAGCTTCTTCCCTTCTTCTACGGCGGCCCGGATCACGCCCAGCGCCGTCCCGTAGCCGCCGGTGGCCAGCGCTCCCGCGTTGCAATGCGTCAGCACGGTGGAAGAATCTTTCAGCAGGGCGGCGCCGTGCCGGCCCATGGCCTCATTCACGGCAATATCTTCTGCCAGCACGCGCTTGGCTTCTTCCTCCAACAGGGTTTTTGCGCGTCCGATTTTTTCGGCGCCAGAACCGGTGCCCGCCAGGGCCTTTTCAAAAACGCCTCGCATACGCTTGACGGCCCAGAACAGGTTCACGGCTGTCGGCCGCGTTTTGGAGATCGTGTCCGCGATGGTCTCAAACTCGCTGCGGAGATCCGCAATGCTCTTTGCACGCGAGTTCTTGACGCCCAGCGCCACGCCCATTGCTGCCGCCACGCCAATGGCCGGCGCGCCGCGTATCACCATGGAACGGATCGCCTCCGCCACTTCCGGATACGTCCGGTAGGTGTTGTAAACTTCTTCGCCGGGCAGCAGCGTCTGGTCAATCATCCGGACGCCCTCAGCGGTCCACTCAATCGTTTTGAACATCATGTCTCGCTCGAATTGAATTTTGTAGTGCAGTCCAAACCTGAAAATTATAACAGTTCCCGGCCACTCTTACGCGGCCCGAAAGGTGTAATTGCAGGACATGGCCCGCTCTTGCAGGTTGTTGAAAAACGTTTTCAAAATGCGACATTCTGAGCGAAGCGAAGAATCTGTTTTTCTTGCAGTTTTGCCGCAGTATGGTCCCTGTGTCAGGAGCAATTCATCTGCTACTATGAGTCAAAGAGCCGTAGCGGGGGCATCCGTGCGCGCTGGCTGAAACCAGGCGCGAAAAGGGGAAATGATGGCAGACAACAAGGTGAGCAAAAGCGACGAACAATGGCGGAAAGAATTGACAGCGCAGCAATACTACGTCACCCGCCAGAAAGGCACCGAGCCGCCGCACACCGGCGAATATACCGATCTGCACGATGAAGGAACTTACCGGTGCGTCTGCTGCGGAGCCGAACTGTTCAGTTCCGACAGCAAGTTTGACTCGCACTGCGGCTGGCCCAGTTACACGGCGCCCATGGATGAGGCGAAGGTCCGCGAGGAAACCGACCTGAGCCACGGCATGCGTCGCGTGGAAGTTCTGTGCAGCAAGTGCGACGCGCATTTGGGTCACGTGTTCCCTGACGGCCCCGGCCCTACCGGCATGCGCTATTGCATCAATTCCGTGGCGCTCAAGTTTGATAAGAAGCCCTAGCAGGATTTCTGAAGCACCCGGCCATCATTCTGATCCCGCAATGCGGGAGAAGAACCACAGCATTTCGCCACATAATACCAATGCCGTGACCCTTCGCTCTACTCAGGATGGCCAACCTTGCAACGTCCTGGAGCCAGACTACAGCGTGAACTCGCGCTTTACCTTTTCTGATTTTGCCAGCACTTTTTCGGCTAGTTCCTTCTTGTAATCCGCAAGCTTCCCGGCCAGCGCCGCGTCTGAAGTCCCCATGATCTGCACCGCCAGGATGGCCGCGTTGATGGCGCCGGACTTGCCAATGGCAACCGTTGCCACCGGAATGCCGGCAGGCATCTGCACGGTTGAAAGCAGCGAATCCATGCCTTGCAGCGAAGTTGTCGGCATGGGAACGCCGATCACCGGCAACGTTGTTTCCGCAGCCACCACTCCTGCCAGGTGCGCCGCGCCGCCCGCGCCCACGATGATCGCCTTCAGCCCGCGGCCCCTTGCCGTCCGCGCGTATTCCGCCGTCCGCGCCGGAGAGCGGTGGGCGGAAGTGATATCAATCTCAAACGCCACGCCAAATTTGTCCAGCGTTGCCGCGGCCTCTTTCATCACCGGAAGATCGGTGTCACTCCCCATGATGATCCCCACTAATGCCTTGTCTCTTTCTGCCATTTAATTCTCCTGATTTGGTAATTGCGGCCAGCGAAGTGCACTCGGTTGCTTTGCCCCTGCCGCTTCTACGCCGGAGGCGGATTTCCCGCCTGGTTATCCGGATGGTGAACTTCAGGCGTAACATCGAGCCGGCGCAACCCCTTGGCTCCGATGTCATGCCGGTAATGCATCCCTTCAAAGTGGACCTTGCCCACCGCGGCATAGGCCTGTTCGATGGCGGTCCGCAGGTCTTCAGCAGCTGCCGTCACTCCCAGAACGCGCCCACCCGCGGTGAGCAACTGCTTGTCGCGGAATGCTGTGCCCGCGTGGAAAACCTTCACTCCGCCCAGCGATTCCGCTGCATCAATCCCTGTAATCTCTTTGCCCGTTTCGCTTTTGCCCGGGTAGCC
>JBJKQZ010000045.1:0-4785 GCA_046704865.1 Terriglobia bacterium | reverse complement strand
GGGCAAGCGTGTGCAAGCCGCAGTCGCGGGCCTCGCGATAGACGTCTGCAAAAAGGTTTGCTGGTCCCCGCTCTTCATCGCCGCCCAGCCCGAAGGCCACCACGCCCTCCGTGCGGTAGCGGCTTGCCCACCCCAGCACCTCGCGCGCGTGTTCCACTCCGAACTGGCGAACGGCGTCCAGAATCCAGTTCACTTGCAAGCCCAGGCGCGCTCCGGCCTCAAGCGATGCTGCGCGGACAGCTTCATAAATGCGGTCGACCGGCTGCTTCTTCCACAACACCACGCCCGCGGCCAATGTGATCTCCGCGTATTTCACATTCTGCTCCGCCAGCCACTCCATCAGGCGTACGGTTGCCAGCGCGTAGTCCTGCGGCGTTTCCAGCAGGAGAGCGGCAAACTTGAAAGCCTCAATAAAAGCCGGGAACGTCGGGTAGCGGTACTGTTGCTGCTGCCGTTCAACGATCCACTGGTCCACTCCACTCTCCGCGCGTCCTTTCCCGCGCGAAAGCTCGCGGAGCGTGTCGGGGCGCAGGCTTCCCTCGAGGTGCAGATGCAGCTCCACCTTGGGCAGTTTGGCAATCAACTGTTGAGGGAGGGACATCGTGCGTATCCTTCGGTGTCAATCGGCTTGTTTCCGCAAGACGCCCAATCCGCGGGAGGAAAGGTTGCTGCCGGCGCTGTTATTGCCGGGGCAATTCAGGGCTACCGGCGTTCAGCCATGCGCTATACCAGTAGGAGCCGATATCATGCGCTGCCTCGCTGATCTCCTTCATGGCTATCGATCCCACGCGCGAGTAAAAACTATCAAAATATTCATCCGTATAACCCGGCAGCCCGTCCAGGGCCACAAGGTCGGCCAGAATAATCTGGTCCACCCAGCTGTGGGATTCCAGAACCATCTGGAAAGCCCGTTCGGTGGGATCGCTCACCTTGGAGGCGCTGTCCGGCCGGAACATGAAAAAGTGGGAATAGCGTTCCACCAACTCCGTGCCGTAGCGCATGTCAAGCCCCGTCTGCCCGGTCAATTGCCCATCGTAGTTCTGCGTGGTGTGCAGCGGATCGTGAGCGTCCGCCACGTAGAATGCCAGTGCGGCGCTGTCCATCTGCACCTGCTTCCAGTCGCGCGCGCGAAAGGCGTTTGTCAGCTTCAGGCTGTATTCACCGATCTGCCAGGGCAGAACGCCATTGCGGGTGATGTGTCCCAGCCCGTACTTTTTTACCGCGGCCTTGTAAGAGTGCGGAAGTTCGAAATAGGGAAACATGCCGTATTTGTTGAGGAAGATGTAATGGCGCATCTTCTCGTAACGGTCTTTCTTCATCCACTCTGCAGGATCGTTGGCATGATTCAGAATAAAGCTGCGGTTTGACTGGTAGTAGTTGTGGAGATTCGAAGGAAGCGTGCCGATGGCCCAATCGTCCGCCAGCCGGTGCGCCTGGGGACCCCACGCGTAAGCAGGAGAAACTATTGCAAGCGCAAGGGCAGCGAGACTAAAAAGTATGGCCGGAACGCGGAAAGAGTTCAGGCGGCGGGCAATAAACCCAGGGAACTCGGGCTCAGGCTTCATGCATTTTGGCTTTTGCGACATGAATTGCACAACCGTTCCTATTTTACTTCATGCCGCGGCATTTTGGGCTGTCCACGGCATGTTGCGGGGAGCCGCTGTCAACCCTTCACGGGGCCGGCGCCCTTTTGATTCTCCCGGGCAAATTCACTGTGATAGCGGCTGTAACTGAAATAAATGGCCAGGCCGATCACCAGCCACACCACAAACCGCAGCCAGGTTTCCACCGGCAGGCTGGCCATCAAAATCAGACAACAGACCACGGAAGCGATTGGAATCAACGGAACCGCCGGAACCCGGAAAGCCCTGCGCCGCTCCGGCTGCGTCCGGCGCAGCACCAAAACCCCCAGCGATACCAGCATGAATGCAAAGAGCGTCCCGATATTGGTAAGGTCGGCAAGCGTCCCGATGTTGAAGACCCCCGCCGGGATGGCGACAAACAGGCCCGCAGTCCAGGTGCCAACATGCGGGGTTCGAAACCTCTTGTGAACTTTTGAAAATGCTTTTGGCAGCAGGCCGTCGCGTGACATGGCAAACCACACCCGCGCCTGTCCGAGCTGAAAGACCAGCAGCGTACTCAGCATGCCGGTCAGGGCCCCGATCGTCACCCATCGCTCCACACCACGCAGTCCGATGGCGGCCAGCGCGTTGGCCACAGGGGCGGCGTTGCGCAGTGTCTGCCAGTTCTGGATTCCCGTCAGCACAATCGCCACCGAGCAGTAGAGAACAGTGCAAATAATCAGAGAAGCGATGATCCCGAACGGAAGGTCTTTCTGCGGATTGCGGCACTCCTCGGCTGCTGTCGAAACGGCATCAAATCCGATGTACGCAAAAAAGACGATGGCCGCACCTGTCATCACGCCCTGGAAACCGTTGGGCATGAACGGTGACCAGTTGGACGGATTGATATGTCCGGAAGACCAGATGATGAAGATCAGGATGGCAAGGACCTTTACACCTACCATGAAATTGTTGGCGCTGGCGCTTTCCCGGATGCCCACAACCAGCAGCACGGTGAGAATAATCACCACCAGGAAGCCCGGCAGGTTGAAATATGATCCTGTGAGGTGGAGCGAGGAGTCGAGCATGGGCTCGGAAAGCTTGGCAGGCAGGCTGAGTCCGAAATTGTGGAGCAGGCTGTCGAAGTAAGCTCCATAGCCTACGGCAACGGCCATGTTGCCAACCGCGTATTCCAGAATCAGGTCCCAGCCGATGATCCACGCCACCAGCTCGCCCAGCGTGGCATAGGTGTAGGTGTAGGCGCTGCCGGCGATTGGAATCATCGACGCCAGCTCCGCATAGCACAAGCCTGCCAGCCCGCAGGCGACGGCCACCAGGAAAAAAGAGAGCGCGATGGAAGGGCCCGCGCCGGGCCGTCCCGATGTGCCAATAGCGTGGCTGCCATGCAACAGGACGCTGAGCAGAGGCGCCTTGAGCAGAGAGTGGACTTCCAGTTTCTCGCCCGCCGCCGCGGTTCCGGTGAAGACAAAGATCCCGGCGCCAATGATGGCTCCGATGCCGAGTGCCGTCAGCGACCACGGACCAAGCGTCTTGCGAAGGCGGTGTTCCGGTGCCTCAGAGTCCGCAAGCAGCTTGTCAATGCTCTTGGTGCGAAGGAATTGTGAGGCCAAGCCACTCCTTTGGGCGATCCAACAGAGGTGGTGGAGCAGCGGGCATGGCCCGCCACTCACAACACATCAGCAACAACAGGTCCTTGCCGGACGCTGCCGCAGGTCGACGGACTTCTCCGCCGGCCGCCTCAGGCCGGCCTGGGCTTTTATCCTACCGGCGGCCAGCCGTGCCCGGACCCCTCTTCTTAACCTTTGGCCTGTGCGAACCCCGTGGTTCCGTCTGCTTGGGTTTGGCCGGCTGCTTTTTGCGTGCCGCCCGTTTCAGCTTTTTTCGTTCCGCCTTGTCTTTCACTGACTTTGTATTCAACTGTTGTCTCCTGTTTCAGTAATTCAGTTGGTTTGTCCCGAATGATCTCGGGCCTCCGGACGCTTCCGGAACAGCGTGTAATTTTCCGCCTGCTCCAATCGCCGCCAGAAGTTCCTCAGGACCTTCCCATCCTACGACTTCATGGGTGATGAATCCTTCATTATCAATGACTATGACCGTAGGAATAAAGCGTATGGAGAATTTTTTGAAAAGAGTTCTCTTGCGGTCCACCAGCGCCGTGAATCCGAATTGCTTCTCTTTTAGAAAATTTCTGATAGTCGCCCTGTTCTCGTCATCCACTGCCACGACCACCACGTCCTGGTGCTGCTCGTAAATCTTCTGAAGGGCCGGCAGCTCTTCCTTGCAGGGCGGGCACCACGTTGCCCAGAAACTCAGCAGCACAGTCTTGCCGCGGAAATCACTGAGGCTGACCTCTTTGCCCTCGACGTCCTTCAGCGTAAACTCTCCTGCCGAGGCCCCCGCAAAGCTTTCCCGGACGCCGGGGATATTCAGCACCGCCACACGCCTGGACTTGGAGGGTGGCGCGAACTTGAAAAAACTCGCAGGGTGAGTGGCGTTGGCGCCGAACTCTTTGATCCGGATGGTGTCATTCAACAGCGACCGTCTGCCCGCGCTGGGCATGGTCTCGATGGATTGCTCCTGCAACACCAGAAAACTCGACTGATCGATCCAGAAGTGGTCGGTCAGGTTTTCCAGATGGAAAACCACTTCATAGCACGGAGTCTTTCTGCCCTGGAACTCAATCTCCTGCGTGCCTTCAAGAGTTGCCCGCTTTTCGAACTGCCAGAGCTTAACAAGGCGACCAACCAGAAGGTCCTGCATCTGGTTCAGCACGTCGGTCTGGTTTTCAGTCTGCACCGGCGCCCTCGAAGCGCCCGGGACCCTGACAGTCTCCCTTACTGTGTATTCGTTCCTGGCTGGGGAATAGTGCCAGGTGGTCTTGCCGTCGCTGACGATCAGTAGATTGGGACCTTCTCCCGTAAGCACCACTCGTATGCGCCCCGGAGCCGCATCTATCGTTATCACCGAAACCTGGGACGAACCCGCCTGCTGGTCCAGGAATACTTCATCCCGACGCGCCACGATGTGATAGTTCTGAAGCTGGCTGTAAACGTAACCGACCTTGCGCAGGATGTCGCCCACGCTGGGCGTGGCGGCAAAAGCCGGACGCACTGCCAGCAGAGAAAGAACGGCACAGCTTAAGGAGGCCAGCCGAAGCCTCAATCCGTTTTGAGCTTTTGCGCGGGAAGGCGCATCCTGCATG
>JBJKQZ010000044.1:0-3921 GCA_046704865.1 Terriglobia bacterium | reverse complement strand
ATTGCCTCCAACTCCGAGTGGGGTCAACAGCATCGCTTCAGGACCGTGCCCGTGCGCGTACGTGTTCATGCTGGTGAACTTGAAGAGAGTATGCAGAATGCTCCCTGACTTGAACTGATAAGTGTCGGAGCCGTCGATGGAATAACCCTTTTGTCCCTGGTCGGCCGTGGCCGGGCGTGGTATTAAAGCGTTCAGATTGGCCCACTGGTAGCGCCTGGGAAACAGGTTAACTGTTAGTGATGCGAAATGTCTCTGTGACAATAGGAACTGAAAATGAGTAATGGAATTGTAACCCTGGATCTTCTTTGAGTCATTGGGCCATGCCAGGCCGCGCACGTCCGGCTTTCTCATCTCGTAGAGGAAAGATTCCGAAAAATTCACTTTGTTTTTGAGAATCGGACCACCAAAACTGATGCGTGGCGTGGCTCGCGCAAAGCCTACAAGGTCGCCTTGTTTACCTCTCAGGCTTGGATTGAGATCATGCATGGTGAGCGACCATTTGCTGGGCGGGGCACTCAGATCCACAGCCGTCATGCCGCCGACGAATCCTCCGTATTGCGCGCCGAATGGGGCTTTATAAACGTCCACACTTTGAATCGCATCAATCGGCACATCGATCGAATAGGTTCCTGAAACAGGGTCTACGGCCTGGGCAGAATCCAGCAACAGCATGCTCTCGCTTTCAGGAACGCCCTTGATGTAGATCTTGCCGCTCTGAATCTGGAGAACGCCGGGCGTGACTGGCAACTCCTGTTTGAGTTCCTGCTGGATGACCGGGATGGTGAGAAGCTGCTTGGTCTGCAAAGTCTGAGTGGCCGGAGTGGTGCCCTGCGTTGAAACGACTGGAGCGGATTCACGTACTTCAACTTTTTGCCGGAGCTCCAAAAACTGCATCCGGATGTCTTCAGTGAGAGTCTTGCCGGCCACGATGGTGACTATCCGTGTGACAGGCTTGAATCCCTCGATCGTGGCATCCAGAGAATAGGCGCCCGCTGGAAGATCCTGAATTTCGTATTCCCCGTTGTCGCTGGAGTATACCGTTTGCGATGGCATGCCCGGTGCTTGCCCGGTCACTTTAATAGCCACTCCTCCAACAGGAAATGGCTTGCCCTGTGGATTAAGCGCTGTAGTTGTGCCGTGCAAAGTACCGGTCGACGTCTGCGCCGCCACAAAGCACGGGGAGCACAGGAAAGCAACTAATATTGCTGCGGCAAGTGTCAAGCCGCGAATGGACACTGCCAGAACTCCGCGTGTCGGATGTTGGGATTTCAATTGGTCAGAATGCAGCATTCTGCTCTTCAAAAGCTGTATTGTCTGGATCAACATGTGCTGGAGCAGTTTCCTGAATTACAGAAATTAGCCCGTGTGCCTCCCATTCAAATAGGGTTCCTGAAAAGATCCACAGACAATCACCTGATCCGCACGGAATTAGGGTAGTCCCACAATTCTTATCAGGTTCGGTTCCCACTCTCCAGATTATCTGCAGGCCCTACCCGGCATTGTTCTGGAAAAGCCCTGCTCCATGCGCCGGGATTTTCTGGGCTCGGTCAATCGCGATTCACTTCCAAACACACTGCATGTGCGCAGATCAATTCCAAGACATCATTCCATAGCCCTGAAATTATATTCACAATATCCACAGGTTCCCGGAAGGCAAATCCCGAAGGCCCACTGCCAATCGCCGTCAACCTGGTACCTTATGAGATGAAGAAGGTGATGAAACGGATGCGCCGACCTTCCGGATTAGCGCAGAATGAGATCTGAAAATTGGTCATTACACCTTGCAAAAGCAGCACTTACTGAAATAGCGAGTTCTCATACATGCTCGACTCTTTTATGATCCAGTTGTGAATGGCGGAGGCGCGGTCCAACCTTTTATGCTACCAGTTATCAGCGGGAGGAGGCAATCGCGTCTTCCCCTTTTAAACATGACCTGCAGACGGTTAGACAGATGGCAAAGCTCGCATTTAGAAAGGTTTTGCTTTATTCCTGCCTCCGGGCAGTTTGGCAATGCTTAGAGACGCTTGTGGACTTTTGCCAAGCGAAGTTTGATTTGACTTTGTTTACCCAGCGGTTGGAGAATATCTCCATTGGTAAGTCGGTACAGATGCCATTTTTTGGCTCTTGCAATTCACGCCTGATCCTGGGGCGGAGGAACCTGAATGAGCGAAAAGCTGTACATTTTTGACACAACATTGCGGGATGGTGAGCAATCGCCAGGGTGCAGCATGAACCTGGAGGAAAAACTCGAAATGGCTCGTCAGCTTGACCGCCTTGGCGTCGACATTCTTGAGGCCGGCTTTCCGATTGCTTCCCAGGGGGATTTTGACGCAGTGTCAGCGGTGGCTGCCGAGATCCGTCGGCCGACAATCGCCGCGCTGGCTCGGGCAAACCAGCTTGATATTGATCGCGCTTGGGAAGCCTTGAAAAGCGCCGCCAAGCCGCGCATTCATACATTCCTTGCCACGTCCGACATCCACTTGAAATACAAGCTCCGCAAAACGCGGGAGGAAATCCTCAAGATGATTTCGTGGGCCGTTGGGCATGCCAGTTCGCTTTGCCCCGATGTGGAATTCTCTCCCGAGGATGCGGGCAGGACGGACCGCAGCTATCTGATCGAATGCTGCCACGCGGCCGTGGAGGCCGGTGCCACAGTGCTGAATCTGCCAGACACCGTGGGATATTGCCTTGAGCCTGAATATGAAAAGATGTTTGCGGACGTCAAAGCAAAAGTGCCGGGGGCCGAAAAAGTCATTTTGAGCACCCATACCCATGATGACCTTGGCCTTGCTGTTGCCAACACTCTGGCCGGAGTCCGTGGAGGCGCACGCCAGGTGGAATGCACGATTAATGGCATTGGCGAAAGGGCGGGGAACGCCGCCTTGGAAGAAGTTGTAATGGCTGTTTATGTGCGCCGCGATGTTGAACCTGTCCATACCGACATTAAGACTGAGGAGCTTTATGCGGCAAGCCAGTTACTAACCCGTTTGACTGGGATGCAAGTGCAACGCAATAAGGCTGTTGTGGGTCGTAATGCTTTTGCCCACGAAGCGGGAATTCACCAGGACGGCGTCCTGAAAAATGCCATCACTTACGAAATCATTTCGCCGGAAACCGTCGGCATGCCCGCCAACCACATCGTGCTCGGTAAGCATTCCGGCCGTCATGCTCTGGCGAACCGGTTCCGCGAATTAGGTTACGATCTGACAAAGCCGGAAATCGAGCGTGCCTACGAATTGTTCACTCGCCTGGCAGACCGCAAAAAGAATGTTTACGACGAAGACCTGATCAGCATTGTAAACGAGGGTTTCGAGCACATTCCGGAGCTCTTCACGCTGAAACACCTTGAGAGCGTGTCAAACAGCGAAGGCCGGTCAACGGCAACCATAGAACTGGAACGTGACGGAGAAGCCTACCGTGAATCCGCTACTTCTGAAGGTCCATGTGATGCCGCGTTTCGAGCAATTGACCGTATTACGGGAACACCTGGAACGGTTATCGATTTCGACGTGCATTCCGTAAGTGCGGGACCGGACGGCACTGCAGAGGTATCTGTCCGCGCCCGGTTCCAGCAAAAGGAGTTTTCCGGAAAGTCCATCAGTTACAACGTGGTCGAAGCTGCAGCGCGCGCCTACCTGCAGGCCGCAAACAAAGGGGTCTACGAAATCAGGCGTGCTGTAAAGGATGCTGCTGCCGGGGGCGGTTCGGTCCATGAAAACGAACTGGTCGACCGCCTTTTGCCCGGCGGATACTGATTTTCTCGGGCTGCAGGGCGGTTTGGGAAAGTATTTCTTGCTGCCAACCATGGTCAGGCAAGAACTTTTGGTGCCACCTTCGATCCGCTCAATTAAATAATTAAAAATAAAAGACTTACAAAAACCTCCCCACGCCTCTTTCTGCGCATGAAAGCCACCGCAACTT
>JBJKQZ010000043.1:0-3006 GCA_046704865.1 Terriglobia bacterium | reverse complement strand
TCGATCTGCGCGGCTTCTTCGGGCTCGATCCGTCGATCGCTCCCGGCTATCGCGAGCTGCGCACCCGGGTGGTGATCAAGGGCGACGGCAGCGAAGACCAGCTCCGGAAGATCCATGAGCTGGTGCTGGCGACATCTCCCAATTTCTACAACGTCACCCGCGCCGTCGCAGTCGTTCCGTCGCTGATCATCGAATGACCGGAACCGAATGATTGGAGGATGACATGAACGTCAAACTGGCAAAGCTCTCGGGTGGTACGACTGTAATCTCTGGCGAGTTGCTGGACGGCCTGAAATCCCGCATTCGCGGTACTATCCTGACCGAGCGCGATGATTGCTTACATACGCCGCCTGGCAGGCGGAGGAGATTTAAGGACATGTCAATCGTCGCGCAGCAGAGATAGCCGCGGTGGAACAAACCGTGCAATCAACTCCGAGCCAAGAGGAAATATCATGTCAAAGACTTCGCGTTTTTTGCTGCTCTGCAGCGTGCTTGCGGTGCCATTTCTCGGCTCGTCAAACGTACACGCTTTCACCATCATCAATCGCGTTGGACAATGCCTCCAGCCTGAATTCGGTAACACGGACGACCAAACCGCGATAGTGGGCGAACCGTGCACTGGTGCCTTTTTCCAGCAGTGGAAGTGGGATGCGGGCGCTATAACGGGCATAGGAACGGGTATCATCCCGAACAGCAGCAAGTGTCTCACCGCTTTTGGGTCGGCGGACGGAACGCCCGTCACACTGGTGGAGTGCCAGCCAGCACTACAGGGGCTGCAGAAATGGATACGCGGCTTTCCCGGCCAGATCATCAATCAGAGCCTCTCTAAATGCCTCGCCGTCGAGGACCAGGCCGCGGGAACACAAATGACGGTCCGAGCCTGCGACCCTAACAACCCCAACCAGTCATGGGCGCTGCGGTCCTGAGCCTCGCTCTCTTATAAAGGAGATTAGTTATGTCTAGCTTTTTCCGTATTCTGGCGCTAGGTGGGTTTTTATTGGTAACGGCTCTTGGCATTTCAAGTGCTCACGCCGCCATCTTCGTCAATGCACAAACCGTCGTTGATGGACAACCAAAATGCCTCAGTGTGTTTTTCGGCGGCGACGGTTCGCAAGCGTTTCTCTTTCCCTGCACCGCCAGCTTTTTCCAGATGTGGAATTGGGAAGAGATTGAAATACGGGGCCTTGGAACGACCAATCGAGACCTAAAGTGTCTCGACGTTCAAGGAGGCGGAACGGCGAACAATACGCCCGTCCAATTGTTCACATGCAACGGAACCGTCGGACAGAGGTGGTTCTACACGGCTTCTGGCCAGATCCTCAATCCACCTAGCGGCAAGTGCCTCGACCTCCATTCCCTCCCCAACGGCAATAATTTCGTCGAAGTGGTAATCTTTACCTGCAATTCGAGCAATGTCAGCCAACAATGGCTGATCCAGTGAGCGCCGCCGGGCCATACCAGTCCCGGCCACGCCATGACCGCCAATCCTAATTTCACCGTTCCGTGCCGCGCGCGCAGGGGGCCAGTGTTGCGCCCTGCGTGACGTTGTTGCACGGATTAGCGAAGTCTACGGATTTTGAGAGAAACGTCGTCTCTTCAAACGGAATATAAAGCTCGAGGCGGGCGCCGCGTGCAATCGCTGCTTCGGCGAAGACCGCTCGCGCATCCGCTCCAATCCCGGCGTGTTCGCCCGCCTGCGCAGTTTCGCCTTCAACATCCTCAAGGCCAACCGCTTCGGCACGCTCAGCCAGGACCGCTACCGCGCCGCCCTCGCCGGCGTCGACAATCTACTCAGACTTCTCGTCATCCCATAGCGTTGAACAGCCCTGTGGGGCTACCACACCGCTCAACGCTGCGACTCCCGCTAACGCAAAGGCTGCTTTTCTTACATTAGATCGTATATGATTGTACATTTTTTCTCCTTCATGCATACTCTCTTCTATCACCTGCCTTTCTATAGTATCTTCTATAATGCTGAGATTATACTATTGGCTTTCATTTCTGTCAATACTACGGGTTGTTGCCTTCTTTATTGTCTCACAAAAGGAAGGTTTTATGAGACGTCCCGCAAGCTTACCAGGGCACCCGCTGCCTGGCAGGGCTCTCTGGTTCTGTCACCGGTTTCCGGGCCCTGGATGACCTTGCCGGCCCGTTGAACCGTGGGACGGCGCTCGCGATGCGCTCGCGTTAGGGCCAAAATTGCTTCAGGTGTCCTATCCGCCAGGCTAGCAGCAGAGCTCGCTCGCCCTAACGCGCCCTCAGCATCAGGATCTGGTGTCGATCGGAGAACTTGGTTTGGTCAAGGACCAGGGGGTCGGCTTTCCAGTTTCGGCCGGGAGCTACGCTAGCGGTGGCTTGAGTGGGGCAGGAGATCATTTCTTACGCCGACCTGGCTGGCCATTGATTTGAATCAAAGCGCCCTTTAGTGTTCACTTCTATACATACGCTCAACCAAGCCGTTTCGGCTGAGAGGCGCTTCCTTTTCCGAACACCCAAACAAAAAGGAGAAAACTGCGGTGAAGCTCTGTGCGTTGCTGTCGGAAACAATCTCCCAACCTCAAAGGCTTGCGGCTACGGCCCAGCCGCCCCAACCACAGGGATTTCTGGTCGCACGCCGTGCAAGTCCGATCGCGGCTTTGTTTGCTACTCTGCTCCTCAGTCTACCCGTAGCCGCACAACCGGCTTCATCTGGCAGTGTTCCTGCACAATCCGGCGAAACAGCATTTATACAGAAGAAATTTGTTATCGCCACATGGAGCGACCCCCCGATCCAATTTCCGCCAACTAGCGCAAGCTTTAATCAAGATCTCCAGCGCTTTCGTTGGACTAGTGAAGCACATTTCAATTTGTTGACAGCGACGCAAAACCGGGCTTCGACTGGAAATCAGAGAATATGGCCACAAGACGAAAATGACTACCGGTTAGAGCTTGCTGCTGATGCCGGCCTTGCAACCTTGGTGGCTGACGATCGGTTCAATTGGCAAGACCCAACAGCCGCATTTAATC
>JBJKQZ010000042.1:0-3032 GCA_046704865.1 Terriglobia bacterium | reverse complement strand
TACCAGACTTTTACTTTGATTGTTGCCGTGAAGATTGCCCTGCAATTCCTCACCGCTGCATCACAGCGACTGATGATCACTCTTTGGGGGCATCCGGCGTATCACCTTTCGCAGCAGTCTCGCCCTTTGTCGAAGGCGGCACGGCAACCTTGACGATAGCCGGCCGAAGTAGACGCTGCTTCAGCTTGTAACCACGCTGAAGTTCTTCCACCACTGCCTGATCAGCAAACTCATCGGTTTCAACCGTTTCAACAGCCTGGTGAACGTGTGGATCAAAGGCCTGCCCCTCGCTCTCGACTGGCGAAAGCCCAGCCCTTTTCAGCACTTCAAGCAGTTCGCGATGGATTAACTCCATTCCAGCATAGTACTTTTCCGGAACGTTCTCTTCACGATGTTTCAGGCCGCGTTCAAGCGCATCCAGCGTGGGAAGCAGTGCGCGGATCAGACCCATCGTGGCATGCTGAAGGAAATCTTCCTTTTCGCGCTCCACACGCTTTCGCACGTTTTCAAGCTCCGCTTGTTTGCGTACCATACGGTCGAAAAGCTCTTTCTTCTCACTTAAGAGTTGCCGGTACGCAGTGGCCAGGTCCGCGGGGAGACCTGCCGCAGCAGCGTCTTCCTCCGGTTTCACAGGGCTGTTCGGCTTTTTGCCAATCGGAGCTTCAGGCTCATCTACAAATTTTTTCTCATCTGTCATAACGTCGTTATTCTATCCTGTCTCGAATTGCTGTGAAATAACAGTTCAATCTTCTTGCTCGGTTTTTCTGGAATTTAAAGCAGGCTTTGTCAATTGATACTCAGCAACCGGTTACAAAGGTGGGCGACGTATTCTACCGTTGTTACCGCGCGATCATATTCCATTCGCGTAGGACCAACCACTCCCAGAGCCCCGACAATTCTGGAACCGTATCTTAAGGGTGCAATCACCAGCGCACAATGCCGCATCTCGCTTGCAGGATTTTCCTCCCCAATCACGATCTGCACGCCCGCGCTTGAAGAATGGAGAAACGATCCCAAAATCTCAATCAGCCTGGCCTTCTCTTCCAATGCCAGCAGCAATTGACGGAACTTGCTGACGTCTTCAAATTCCGGCTGCTCAAGAATTCTGGCCGTGCCCTCCACAAACAGCGGCGCAAGCTCATCATGTCCCAGCGCACCTTCAATCAGCAGTCTGCCAACGCTCCGCAGCAGATGGTCGATCAGTTCCCGGGCCTCCTCGATCTTCTTAAAGATCTCAAGCCGGATCGTCCTCATGGACCATCCACGGAACTCAGCATTCAGATAGGCCGCGCACCGGTCAAGCTCTTCCTGGCTGATGTCGGCATCCAGCCGCAAAACATTATTTTCAACAAGGTTTGGCCTTGAAACAATCACAACCAACACCCGTTGGTCAGGAAGCTTGATGAACTTGATATACTCCAGCAATTTTTCTTCATGGGCAGGCCCCAGCACCAGCCCCACGTTGCTTGAAACCTCCGCGAGCACATGTGAGGCCCTGGCCATCAACTCTTCATTGGCCACTTCGCGGCTATTCAAGCTGTCGTCAATAAACTTGGCCAACGCGGGCGTCAACCGCGCCATTCGCATGAGACGGTCAACGTAGTAGCGGTAGGCCTTGTCCGTGGGAATCCGCCCTGCAGAGGTGTGCGGTTGCTCCAGGAAGCCTTCAGCCTCGAGCTGCGACATCACGCTACGGATCGTTGCCGGGCTTAATGACTCCAATGTCTCGCTCGCCACGGTTTTCGATCCTACAGGCACACCACTGGCAATGTAATGCCGGACAATTGCCGACAAAACTTCACGGCGCCTTTTTTCAAGGTTCGGTTCGGATCGCATTGCAAGCTTGTAGAAGGGCCCAAAATCGCCCTGTAAAAAACGAACTCTCCCATATACTAGTCGGCAGGCCCAATTGTGTCAATCATTCGCATCGCAACCCGTCCCAAGTCTTTGACTTACAAATTCCCACAGCGGTGTTCCGAGCGCCTGAAATTCTGCCGGTTACCGTCTCCATTGAAAGACCTCAACCATCCTTCGCGAGCGCAACGTTCTCTTTACGCGGGCGCAGGCATTTTTTGCCGGGTCCGAATCCGGGGCTTTGCGCCAGAGGATTACGCTAGCCACGTAGCCCATTGTCGTCTGCAAGGCATTCGAACGCTGGCTGCTGCAACTTCCTCCCTTCGCGTAACGTCCAAGGGTATATTGATAATCGGTCAAATCGAGAACCAGGAATTCCAGAATATTTCGCCCGAAAGAGAGAGGAAACATGAGCAACGAGTCCCTCTACAAGAATCTGATCGGCGGCCAATGGGTAGAATCCGCAAGCGGCGAGACCTTCGAAAGCGTCAACCCTGCCGACACCAGCGAACGGATTGGGGCCTTTCAGCGATCCAACTCCCAAGACGTTGCCGCAGCAGTCGCGGCAGCCAAAGCAGTCTGGCCCCAATGGAAGAAAACGCCTCCTCCCAAGCGGGCGGAGATTCTGTTCCGAGCGGGCCAATTGCTGGTACAGAGCAAAGAATCACTGGCGCGTGATATGACTCGCGAAATGGGGAAATCTCTTGAAGAAAGCCGCGGTGATGTCCAGGAAGCCATCGACATGACGTTCTATATGGCTGGCGAGGGCCGCCGATTGTTTGGCCAGACCACCACGTCAGAACTTTCCAGTAAATTCTGCATGTCTGTGCGAAGCCCTATTGGTGTCTGCGGCTTGATCACGCCCTGGAATTTCCCGATGGCGATTCCTGCCTGGAAAATAATGCCTGCGCTGATTTGCGGCAACACCGTCATCATCAAGCCCGCAGAAGACACTCCACTTTCCACCCTGAACCTGGTGAAAGTTCTGGAAGAGAGCGGCCTCCCGCCGGGCGTTTTGAATTGTGTGACCGGGTATGGGCCGGAAGCCGGCGCCCCATTGGCGCAGCATCCGGAAGTACCAGTCATTTCTTTTACTGGTTCAACAGAAGTCGGGCGGCAGGTCGCCCACGCAGGCGCAGATCTTTTCAAACACGTGTGCCTGGAAATGGGCGGCAAGA
>JBJKQZ010000041.1:0-5550 GCA_046704865.1 Terriglobia bacterium | reverse complement strand
TGTCGTAATCAGTTGAGACGGTTTCGGGGTTGCAGTTCACCATGATCGTCTCATAGCCCTGTTCCTTAAGCGCGTAGGAAGCGTGGACGCAGCAGTAGTCAAACTCGATTCCCTGCCCGATGCGGTTGGGCCCGCTGCCCAGGATCATGATTTTCTTGCGGTCCGTGGGTTCAGCCTCATCCTCGTCTTCATAGGTGGAATAAAGATAAGGCGTGAACGACTCAAACTCAGCCGAGCAAGTGTCCACGCGCTTGAACACCGGCCGAATATTGTTTTCAAGCCGCTTTTGCCGAACCTCCGGTCCGCTTACCCCCCACAGCTCGCCGAGGTGCAGGTCTGAAAATCCCAGCCGCTTGGCCTCACGCAGCACCGCCGCCGGTGCGGACTTCATATCAAAACGCTTCAGTTCCGACTGCATCACCACCATCTGCCGCACCTGGTCAAGGAACCAGGGATCGATCTGCGTGATCTCAGAGAGCGTTTCCACGCTTTCGCCAGCGTTGAAGGCGTACAGCAGGTCCCACAAACGTTCGGGATTAGGAGTCGCTAAGCGCCGCAGCATTTCCTCGCGGTCGGCCGGCGGCTTGGGCGGCTTCCGGCCCGTTTCCAGTGAGCGCACGCCTTTCATGAAGGCTTCCTTAAACGTCCGTCCGATGGCCATTACTTCGCCAACAGACTTCATCTGCGTACCCAGGCGCGGGTCGGCCTCAGGGAATTTTTCCTGTGCCCACTTGGGAATCTTTACCACAACGTAGTCCAGCGTGGGTTCAAAGCAGGACGGCGTTTTCTTGGTGATGTCATTGGGAATTTCATCCAGCCGGTAGCCCATGGCCAGACGCGCGGCGATTTTGGCGATCGGGAAACCTGTGGCCTTTGAGGCCAGTGCCGAACTGCGAGATACGCGCGGATTCATTTCAATCACCAGCATGCGGCCCGTGCCCGGTTCCACTGCAAACTGAATGTTGGAACCTCCGGTTTCCACGCCCACCGTGCGGATCACCTTGAAGGCGGCGTCGCGCATCACCTGATATTCCTTGTCGGTCAGCGTCTGCGCCGGGGCAACGGTGATGGAATCGCCCGTGTGGACGCCCATGGGGTCAAAGTTTTCAATGCTGCAGATCACCACGGCGTTGTCCGCGTGATCGCGCATCACTTCCAGCTCAAACTCTTTCCACCCCAGCACGGATTCTTCAACCAGCACTTCATGCACAGGGCTCAGATCAAGGCCGAATCGTATGCGCTCTGCAAGTTCTTCGCGGTTGTACGCAATGCCGGAGCCCGATCCGCCCAGCGTAAACGATGGCCGCAGAATCAGCGGAAACCCGATCTGCTCGGAAACTTTCAGTGCCCCTTCAACCGTGTTGACGAGAACACTGCGCGGCACTTCCAGGCCGATCTTGGTCATGGCATCCTTGAACCAAAGACGGTCCTCGGCAATCTTGATGGCCTTGGGCTTGGCGCCCATCAGTTGCACGTTGTATTTGTCGAGAATTCCCTTCTCCGCCAATTCGATAGCCAGGTTTAATGCCGTCTGGCCGCCAACGGTGGGCAGCACGGCGTCCGGCCGCTCGCGTTCGATAATGGCTTCCAGATAGTCAACCGTGAGGGGCTCAACATAAGTGCGGTCGGCAAATTCCGGGTCGGTCATGATGGTGGCCGGATTGGAATTGACCAGAACAACTTCGTAGCCGTCGGCCTTGAGAGCCTTGCAGGCCTGAGTGCCGCTATAGTCGAATTCGCAGGCCTGGCCGATAACAATCGGTCCCGATCCGATAATCATTACTTTGTGGATGTCAGTACGTTTGGGCATGTAATCGTTTCTGTTTTTGGGTTTTTACGACAGGGTACGGCGCCAGAATAAATGTCATCCCTTTGCCTTCCTGAATTCCTCCATCAAGCTTGCAAACTGGTCAAACAGGTATGCCGAGTCGTGCGGACCGGGCGACGCCTCCGGGTGATACTGCACGCTGAAGAGCGGCAATGAGCGGTGCCGCAGCCCTTCGAGCGTGTTGTCATTCAAGTTGCGATGCGTCAGCGCAACCTCGCTGTCTTTCAGCGAGTCCGGGTCCACTGCAAAGCCGTGGTTGTGCGCCGTAATTTCCACCCTGGTCGTGTCATAGTTAATGACCGGATGATTGCCGCCGTGGTGGCCAAACTTCAGCTTATACGTCTTGCCGCCGAGCGCGAGTCCGGTCAACTGGTGGCCAAGGCAGATTCCGAAAACCGGAACGCGCCCCATCAAGTCCCGGATATTGCGCACTGCAAAATCAACCGGCACTGGATCACCCGGCCCGTTGGAAAGGAAAACCCCATCCGGCTTGAGCGCCAGCACGTCGGCAGCGGAAGTCGTGGCCGGGACCACAGTTACTTTGCAGCCTGTATCCACCAGGCGCCGCAGGATGTTGTGCTTGATACCAAAATCGTAAGCCACGACATGGTGGCGTAGTTCACCCTCGGCCGCAGGCTTGTCCGCATAAATGTCAGTTGAAGGCTCGCTCCAATCGTAGCGGGCAGAGGTGGTAACGCGACTGGCGAGATCCAGGCCCACAATGCACGGCGACGCCTTAACCTTGCGCAGCAGGCTCTGCTCATCAAAATCCTCAGTTGATATCACAGCACGCATGCTACCGTGGGTACGGAGATGACGAACCAGCGCCCGGGTGTCGATGTCGGAGATGACCGGCATTCCAAAATCCGCCAGGAACTCTGAAGTGGATTCGACTGACCGCCAGTTGCTGGGGAGATGCGCCAGTTCACGCACCACAAGGCCCTCCGCAAAGGGTGAAGACGCTTCAGAATCGAGAGGATTCGTGCCGTAATTACCAATGTGCGGATAGGTCAGGCAGACAATCTGCCCGGCATAGGAG
The DNA here is from genome assembly GCA_046704865.1 of Terriglobia bacterium. Lineage (GTDB taxonomy): Bacteria > Acidobacteriota > Terriglobia > UBA7540 > UBA7540 > SCRD01. Next base: position 2,683 of record JBJKQZ010000041.1, on the reverse strand, counting down.
GGGTCTGTGAGAATCTCCTGGTAACCCGAAAGCGACGTATTAAAAACGACTTCGCCAAAACGTTCGCCGGACGCTCCATAACCGCGCCCGCGAAAAACCTTTCCGTCCTCTAAAGCAAGAATAGCCTGCATTCCTTCTCCGTCCGCAACATTCCGCGTGCCTGTTGTGTGCTGCGCTTCAACCGGCCACTGGTGTCCGGATGTTGATTTTCAACTGTTGCCAAAACAATTCTGGGTGGTTAAGCCAGAGTCGTGAAGATTGTTGCAAACTGCCAGCGTAAAACTACGGCTAATGCAGCGAACCGACATCCTTAAGAGGCCAGTATGCAAAAACCGCCTTCCCGTAAATGTCGCTTCGCGGGACAGGTCCCCAGTTACGGCTGTCACTTGAAAAGTCCCTGTGATCACCCAGCACGTAATAGTGGCCCGGCGGCACATGGACGGGAGCGCATGTCTGCTGGCCCAGGTAAGCCGGTAGAATGTAAGGCTCACTCAAGCGCTGGCCATTCACGTAGACTTCACCATCTCTGATGCTGACCCAGTCACCGGGCAACCCGATCACCCGCTTGATAAAAGATTCCGTCGGGTCCAGCGGGTAACGGAACACAATAATGTCCCCACGGCGGATGGACTCCACATGATAGGCAATCTTATTGACCACAATCCGCTCGTGATTCTGGAGGAGCGGCATCATGCTGGTGCCTTCCACCTGCACCGGCTGGTAAAGCAAAACTATAATGGTGATTGCCAGCAACACCGAAAGGACAATATCCCGCAGCCAGTAGCGGCTTTCAAAAAAGCCTCTCCGCCTGGAAGTGACGTCCGCCGACACGCGGGGAAAGCAACTGTCTGGAATATTTCTTTCCTGCATCGCTGAGTAACCTAAATTATATACCATAAATTTCCGGGTAGAACCCATACATCACACATCAGGCCAGTTCTTTACTCCGGGCCCTTGATGATAGAATACCGATTCTAAACACTGGATCCGCATGCGGCACAATTACGCGCTCATCATTCCCGCTCTGAATGAAGCGGAAACCATTGGAACACTGCTCGGCTTGATTCCTTCCGGCTTGTTCTCCCAAATTGTGGTGGTCGACAATGGAAGCCGGGACCAAACGGCTGAGGTGTCCGCAGCGGCCGGTGTTGAAGTTGTAAAGGAGCCACGCCACGGTTACGGACAGGCCTGCATGGCTGGAATTCGCAGATCTCCTGATTCCATTACGGCCATCGCGTTTATGGACGCGGACCTCTCTGATAATCCCGAAGACCTTGCGCGGATGGTCCGATGTTTTGAGGAGGAGGAATGCGACCTGCTCCTGGGGTCCCGCGTGCTGGGCCGTCCGGAAGCCGGGTCACTCACCGCTTTGCAAAGTTTTGGCAACTGGCTTTCCACCCGCCTGATCGCTATGATCTGGCATGTCCGGTTTACAGACCTCGGCCCCATGCGAATTCTTCGGCGCCAGGCCCTCGTGCGGCTGGAATTGCGTGACCGAACTTTTGGCTGGAATGTTGAAATGCAGGCCCGGGCTGCGCAGCTCCACCTTAAAGTGCGCGAACTGCCAGTTGAATACCGAAAGCGGCGGCACGGGCGGTCAAAAATTTCCGGAACGGTTTGGGGCAGCCTGCGAGCAGGGATGAAGATCCTCTGGACCATTCTGCGCTGTTGTCTGGCGCCCCTGCCGGCTGTCCGCCCCAGTTTATGAGAGGACAGATGACCGCTTCGCATCACCGAAAATTCCCTGGGGGTCATCGCTGAGAAAGTTCTTGATTGATTTCCCCGACGCGATACTGTAACTAATGCTGCTACATCTTCCTCTTATGAATAGGACGAGTAGAAGAATCCTTCGAACATGAGAAAAGTGTCTGCTGTTCGATCCACGGCTCTCCTTGGTGCAATCCTCGCGGCGTTTGCGCTGACCTCGTATGCGCAAACCACTCCGAGTGCCACGTCTTCGTCAGCGGCTGTCGATCCCCGGCCCTATCAAAGTTCCTCAGAACCCTTCTGGGCAGAACACGGGCGGCTGACTTACGGATTTCAGTTTGGGGTTGGCCTTGAAAACCACATTCCACATGACGTTTCGCACATCAACATGTTCTATGCAGAGCCGCAAATCGGTCTTATTGCCTGGGACTCTCCTCATTCACGCCTGCCCATCAAACGCTTTGAGCTGATAAGCGAGGGAATTTTTGGCGGGTCCACGCGTCCCGGAGGCGATCTGATCGGCACTGCCCTGCTGCTGCGCTTCGGGTTCAAGCCAGTGGGCCGGATCGTTCCCTATTTCGACGCGGGCTCCGGTCCCGTGCACACTACCATTGATGAGAACGCTCCTGAAATTACCGGTCACACGCAATTCGTCTCGCAAGGAGGCTTTGGCCTTCAGTTCTTTTACAAGCCGCAGCGCGCCATGGTCATCGAATACCATTACTTCCACATGTCAAACGCTGGAATCGCCCCGCCTAACCATGGCTTTAACGGCAATATGATTACTATTGGCTTCCGGTGGCTCAGCAGGCCTCGCCCCATGACGATTGGTACGTTGCATCGCAACAGGTTCCATCTGCCGCATTTGTGGTAACACCTCTCACCAGATCACGCAGGAAATATGCATACCGGCAAATGCGCCAGCCATCGTCCTGTGGCTCCGACCCGCGGTATCCAAATTGATCTTCTGAATGAT
>JBJKQZ010000040.1:0-2750 GCA_046704865.1 Terriglobia bacterium | reverse complement strand
GGCCGTAAGAATCCTGGGCGCTGTAACCCCTGAACGGCTACACGTTGTTCGCGAAGCAGACGCAATTGTGGAGCAGGAAATTCGCACAGCACAGCTCTACAATGATTTGTGGCAATCGTTCGCTATTCTTCTGCCCGTTTCAAGCGTCGGGGTCATGGGAGATGCCAGGACGTACGCATCCACCATTGCCCTGAGGGCTGTAACATCCGAAGATGGCATGACAGCCGACTGGGCAAAAATTCCCCCGGACGTTCTCGAACGAATTGCCACCCGCATCGTGAACGAGGTGAAGGAAGTCAACCGAGTTGTTTACGACATTACTTCGAAGCCCCCGGGAACCATCGAGTGGGAATGAGTGCTTCCCCCTCCATACAGCCCTCGCGCGTCCCATGGATCCCCGAACGACGAACCGTTCTGGCTAACGGTTCGCTAACTTCTGTGCCATGTACAGCAGAAGACGTCGATCGCGGTCATTGATGCTTCCAAGCAAGCGCTTCACTTTCTGGAAGAACCGCGAATCACGATCTGCCGGAATCTCCATGGCCAGCTCGTCGGTGCTCTTGCGCTGGGTCAGATTAGGGAGGTCCGGTGGTCTTTCCCCCTCATAGAACAGCTGATAGAGGGGGATCTCCATCGCTGCAGCCAACCGCTCCAGCGTTTCGAGCGAAGGCACTGTGTGCCCATTCTCAACCCTGGAGATATAGCAGCGGAGGAGTCCCGTGCGTTTCTCAATGTCGCCTTGTGAAAGTTTGCGCTCCTCGCGCAGCTTCCTCAGACGGATACCTATAATCATGGCTGGGAGTATTGCATAAGGTGATCGATAAGTCAATAGAAAATTCCGTTACCGGGTCGTTCGGACAGGCAAAATCATTTCGCCCCCTGTAACCTTCGGCTTGTTATCTCCGTCATAAATCTCAGGAAAGAGGTAGTATGGGTACTGAATGGCACACTCTCGCCCAGACCCCAGCCAGGAAGCTGAATGGATCAGACTATGCAAGTCTGGGCAAAAGGAAGCTTTTGCGCCGTTGGTTGAGGCTTATCAGCGCAAAATCTTCTCGATTGTGTTTCATCTGGTGCGGCGGCGAAATGACGTGGAGGACATTGTTCAGGAAATTTTCATGAAAGCTTTCGCGGCGATCGAGAGTTACAATTCGCAGTCATCATTTGGCACCTGGATCAACCGGATCGCCGTCAATCATTGTTACGATTATCTCCGCCGGCAGCGGTCGTCCAAAGTTACTTATTTCTGGGAAATGTCAGAGGAAGGGCAGCGGCAGGTTGAAGCGCACAGCCAGAGTCCGGAAGATGGCGGCCTTGACAGCGCCGAGAAGCTGGCGTTGGGCGACCTGGTAAATAAACTGCTGGCTCGGGCCCCGGCGGAAGACCGGGTGATTCTTACTTTGAAGGAAATTGAAGACAAGTCAGTGGAAGAGATTTCTGAAATATTGGGTTTGAAATTGAGCACTGTTAAGGTACGCTTGCATCGCGCAAGAAAGCGAATGGTGAAGGATCTCGAAAATTGGCAGGAGGGACGGTGACCTATGCGTTGTGACGCTGTCCGGCAAGTTCTTGAAGTAGGTGTAGAGAGGCGGCCTGCTGTTCAGGTTCATTTGGATTCGTGCACGGCTTGCAAAGAATACTTGCGGCATTGGGAGATGCTTCATTCAGGATTGGTTGCGTTGCGGAACGAAATTCCGCCTGAGCCCACTATCGGCTTTACAACGCGATTGATGCGAAGGCTGGAAAACGCACCTGTGGATCTGCGATTTGGTCAGCAATTTGTCGATCAGATTGGCAGGCGGGTCGTCTATGCAAGCCTGATGGTTGCCCTGATGCTGATGATGCTTCTGATGTTGCCGTCTTCAGGTCCATACCGCAGTTCCGGAATTTCCGAGTCTGTGCTGGTGCGGGCCCAGGTTGCAACCATTTCAAATGAGCAGATTCTGGGTGTTGACGGAGTGGATAACGGCGATCAGGCAGACGTTGCAACTCCCCCTGCCAGCTCCGGCACCGGGGCACGAGGTTCTAAATGAGGCGTCGCGCCTATGTCTATTTCGTCTTGATCTTCGTGCTGGGCATCGTGATCGGCGCCGCCGGGATGTACAGCTATGGCTGGTATACGGGCCAATGGCACAGGCCCTTCAGCCGGCGTCGGGTCATTGATTATCTGCGCCAGCAGTTGGACCTTTCGCAGGCCCAGACGCAGCAACTCCAGCAGATCTTGTACGAAATGGACCAGAAAGAAAACGAACTCCGGGACCAGGTTGAACCACAGTTTCAGGCCATCCGCGAAGAAACCCGTGCTGAAACTCGAAAGATTCTGAACGGAGAGCAGCTCCAGAAGTTCAATGCCATGGTCAAGCGGTGGGACGCAAAGCGAAAGAAGGCAATGCATCAACCGCCTCCACCGCCGCCCCCCAAATAAGCATCTGCCAGACGGACAGAAATCATCGATGAATGGTGCTGGTTACAGTGGCAGAAGTTTGTCCAGAGCCATTCGAATTCCAAAAAACATCGTGAGGCAGCACAGAAGGTTTGTCGCGACCGCGGTACGCTCTTTCGAACTGCAGGCACGGCTTCAGGCCTACTGCTGTGTGTTAAAATACCGTCTGTTGCCAACTTCTTAATGCACAGGATACCGCGTGCAATTCTGTCGGCCAGTCTTATCACTGTTGTTGCTGATACCGTAATTTAGTGCTGACTTGGAATAAGCCAGGCATCAAGGCCGCCTTAGCGCAAAGGGTTTAGGA
>JBJKQZ010000039.1:0-6805 GCA_046704865.1 Terriglobia bacterium | reverse complement strand
TGGTAATCCAGCATCAGGTCCAGTGGAATTGAACGCAGAACGTCCGGGTCCGGGCGCAGGTCGCGCAGATCAACAAATTCGAAGCAATAGCGCTCAGCGGCGCGGCGCGCCGTGGCGAGCTCTTCTTCAGGATCAGCCAGCATTCCAGGAAGCGTTGTTTCGTTCATTAATGCACCTGCCCGGCCAGTGAAAATAACGGCAAATAAAAGGCCACCAGCACAAAGGCAACGACGATCGCAATGGATGCGATCATGATGGGATCCACCATCGCCACCAGCGTCGATAGGTCGATGTTCACGTCTTCTTCAAAGAACTCCGCGACCGACTCCAGCATACTCGGGAGCGCTCCGGTGGTTTCTCCCACCTCAATCATGTCCAGAGCCATTGGGGGAAAGAAACCGGTCATTCGCAGGCTCTCACTCAGCGGGCGCCCCCCCATGACTTCTATTCTAGCCTGCTCCAGCCCACGCGCGAGCAAAGGGCTGGAAACGGAGCCAGCCGAACTCTGGAGAGCGGCAACTATCGGCAAGCCGCCCTGAAGCAGAGTTGAAAGCGTCCGCACAAATTCTGCCACGGAAAACTTTAATAGCAATTTACCGGCCACAGGCAGCCGAAACTTCAGCTTGTCCCACTGCAGGCGCGCTGCCTGGGACCGCCCTGCCGCCCTCAGCGCGAAAATAGCAATTACAATTCCCAACAGGACAAAAACTCCCATCCGCTTGATCGCCAGCCCCAGGCTGATTACAAACACCGTGAGCGGAGGCATGGGAACATTTAATTCGTTATAACGCTCTGAAAACCTTGGGATGATGAACGTGTCAATCAGGACAATAAGCCCTGCGAGAAAAATCAGCAGGAACGCGGGATAAATCAGCGCAGACAGGAACTTTTTGCGGAATGATCGCGCGGTCTTCTGGTAAGTAACGTACTGGCCCAGAACCTTGTCGAGGGTGCCGCTGCGCTCACCGGCCCGCAGTGTGGCGCAATAAATTTTGGGAAACTTTTCGATGGATTCGAAGGCTTCAGAGAGCAACGCCCCGCCGCGGACCTTTTCCTTGACCTCTTCCACAGCCACGCGAAGCCCCTCACTGCGGGTCTGGCGCGCCAGCATTTCCAGCGATTTCTGAAGCGGAAGGCCCGATTTAGAGAGGGTCATGAACTGCTGATTGAAGATCAGCAGATCATCTTCCTTGATTTTGCCTCGACGCGGAGGCCCGATCCGCATGTTGAGAATAGACTTGGGCTTAACGGAAAAGATGTAGTAACCCTGTGAGGCCAAACGGGCGCGCAGTTCGACCTCCGACGACGCCTCGTGCGTCTCGTTGACCACCTGACCGGCTTCTGTTCCAACCCTGCAAACGTACTCACCCATGCCTACCAACTGCTGTACGGAGTTCCCTCCAGAGACTGTGCATTGGAACCGCTGTGAACGTCCACCACTCCTGCTACCGTTTCTTCCGGACTCAATGCAACTTCTTCAATATCCACCTGCCAGGTCTGATTAGACCCTGTAAACGGGTCCACCGGCAAGCCCCCCCGCAAATAACCGGCCTGGACCAGGTCGTCCAGCGATTCCGGAGGCTGCTTCTTATCCAGCGTGTACTGGTCAATCAGCTTTCGCATCGTGAACAGGTCGTCGTGCAGCACCGTTTCCCGCGCCCTGATGATGGCCACGCGATAGCTGGGCGCCGCAATTGACGCAAGAATCAGAATCAGCGTCAAGACGACCATCATCTCCAGCAGCGTAAAACCGTTTTCAGGCGGCTTTCCACTCGCAGTCCCTGATGCTGAATTGTTCAGCCTACCAATCCGCATAGGGGACTCCATTCATTCCAGTTCCCTGGCTCTTTGAATAAACGTCAAACACGTCCTGGCCGCCCCAGCTTTGCGAGTCCGCGTCATCCTGCATGGAGCGCATTCCCCAGTCCGTATTACCCGTCATCGGGTCAATGGGGATATTCCTGAGGAATTTGTACCGGGACTTGCTGTTCTTCAAAGGAACTCCTTTAACCATGATCTCCAGCGTAGGCGGATAGCAGAAAGTATCCATCTGGCTGGGAATCATCCCGCTGTCACAGAAATCCTTATAATGGTCAATAGCTTCCCGCATGGTTCGGAGGTCTTCCCGTAATTCCTGCTCCTTCTCACGCTTGACAACAACTGCGGCCATCGGTAATGCGACCGTGGTCAGCAGCAGCATGATCGTCATGGCGGCAATCATCTCCACCAGAGTAAAACCGCGGCTCTCACGCGGCATTCCTGCCCGTTTTCTAACAAGACTTCTCATTGCCTTTGCTGCGGCGGTTCTGGAGAAGGAGGTTGAGCGTTGGGTTCGTTGAGTGGAACAGTACCTTCAGGTGGACCTGCGGGGGGAGCCGAAGATTTTGTGACAGGTTGTGCGGGCGTCTGCGTTGCCGCCGTCTCCACACTGGAATCCGGCAAGCGGATAACACGCGGCGTCAGCATAATCAGCACGTCCGTCCGCACCTTTTCATGCTTCGTGTCGCTGAAGAAGTACTTCAGTCCGGGAATGTCACCAAGTCCCGGCAAGCCCGAAACTGTGGTCGTATCTGTTGTCTGGAGCATGCCGCCCAATACGCTTGTTTCCCCTTCTTCCAACCGAATATCATGTTCAATCTTTCTCTCGCCAAAGGTCGGTTCACTTACACCTGCGATAGTAACCGAAGGCTGCACGGAAGAAATCTCGATGTTCGCGTGGATAGCAATTTCGCCGTCAGGCAAGAGCGTCGGCGTCAAGTCCAGGCTGACACCAACCTGTTGAAATTGAAATTGTGTACTCGCCAGCAAACCAGGCGCTCCGCCCGTTGATGTGGTACCCGTAAACGAAGGCAAAAAACTTCCCGTGGCATATGGAACTTTACTTCCGATTTGCAGCTTTGCGCTATCACCGGCGGTGACGCGAACTTCCGGGTTCTGCAGGATCCGCGTGGTGGAATCATTCAGGATGGCGGTCGCAACAGCGCTGGGAACAACAAGCCCGAAATCATTCAATCCAAAATGCCCGGCGAGAGTGGCCGAACTTGCCGGATTGTACACTCCGCCGCCCTGGAATCCATTCGAAATCGAGCCGGAAGAGGTCACAGTAGCCGGCGTCAACCCCAATTCCCTTACACGGTCAGCGTCCGCCTCAAGGACGGTCACGTCAATCATAATTTCAGCCCTGCCATGGTCGAGATCGTGTATCAGAGCCACAGCTTCCTTAACCTTTTCTGGGGTGTCACGAATGATGATGGCGTTGGAAGAAGGGTTGTCAATAATTCGCTGGATACCCAGGATCTGCTTCAGAGCTGTCGTGATCGCCGTGCGGTCGGCAGGCTTCAGAGAATTGTCCAGGTAGACCGTCCTCAGGACTTCTTTTTGATAATCGCGTCGGTTGGCCGGATTGTCCGGAACAACCAGGATGGTGTTTGAGGTGACCGGCGACCAGAACGTGTGCGTCTGCAAAGCCAGGACATGCAGCGCATTTTCGATGGTTACGTTGTTCAGGTCCAATGAAACCGGCTGGGCCTGAAAATCAGACGTGAACGCAACGTTCAATCCGGCGAGTTTACAGAGCGTTTCGTAAACCCGGTTCCTGTCTGCACTGATCCTGAAGTGCGTTAAGGTTTCCTGGGGCAAAGGCTTTAATTCAGCGACCTCGGGGTTTGGTTGGCGTTCGCTGGCTTTGATGGCAGCCTCCAGATCCTTTTGGCGAGCCCGCTTGGAGGCAACTTCCTTGGACAGCAGCCGGGCAAGTTCCTGTTTGGCGGCCATATTGCTCGGGTCAATGCTGGCGGCCTTCTGGAACTCTCCAATGGCCTGGGAAACACGCTCTTCGCGCAAGTACTCTTTACCTTGTTCCAGGTGGAACATGGAAGCCTGGAGCCGCGCATGTCGTTCTCTGAGCTGGTACTCGGCGTCCGCCGGACTCGACTGCGCTGCTTTTTCGTAATTGATCAGCGCTGTGTCCCAGTCCTTACGGAGCTCGGCCTTGCGTCCCTGTTGATAGTAAGAGTTACCCGGAGCGCAAGCTGTGCAGGCCAGCAACGCCATCAACGCGGCTGCCCCTGCCACACGTCGCCTCATAAACGCTTCCCCATAAATTCACACTAGGATACGTAGAGTCTATTATCTGTCAAACAGTTGCCTGAAAGCAAGGGAACTGATGCCAATCCTGGCCGCTGAAGTAGCCTATCGGAGGAATTAACTAACTAAGAAACAGGATGTGTTAAGATATCACTCTGGGTTCAAGAAAAAGATAAGGAGGCAACAATGGGAAAGGTATTGCGTTGTCAGGATTTAGGCACCAACTGCCCGAAGGAAATGAGGGGGGAAACCGAAGAGGAAGTTATGAAGCTGGCTGCCGAGCACGCCGAAAAAGACCACGGAATCAGCGCCTCCAGCATCCCGCCTGCCATGCTGCAAATGGTCAAGGCCGCCATCAAGGACGAATAAGCAACCTTCGCCCTGCCGCTTTCGGGTCAAAACGATCCAGATTTCAGGCGGCATTGTATTCACTTACAAACGAAAACCCCTGCCGGATAGCCGGCAGGGGCTGGGCTTCTTATGCGGCTACAAGCTTCAGAGCCGGTAGCAGCAAGAACCGATTATTGACCTGGGGCTGGAGCCGCTTCTTTCTTGGATTTCTTCTTCTTGGATTCCTTCTTTTTCTTGCTGTGCTTCTTCTTTGCTTCCTTTTTCGCAGGAGCGGACTGAGGGGCAGCTTCGGCGGTGGATTCCTGCGCTTCCTGAGCGAATGCCGGCATTGACAGGGTCGCAGCAATCGCCAGCGTAGCCAACAGTGTCAAAAGCTTTTTCATACTCGGAGGTTCCTCCTTCAAAATTAGGTCTTGCATTGGCGGGTAGAAGCACGAGTGGGGCCAAACTTCATCGCCGGTTCGCAGGCCACATAGGCCAATGATTTAAAAGAAATTATGCTTCAGCAAAAAAGTCCGACCCGATAATAAGCTACCCGCTGCGTCTGGCGCTATACGAGTTGGTGCAGACCCACACCAACCGGTATGGAGCGTCCGCTGCAAAAGGTCAGTCGGCTGGCCGGCCCATGCGGCCCTTGCCCATACCAACCCGGCTTTTGGTACAATCCCCTTCAGGATGCCTGCCATAAGGGAAACTCAAACTCGCCGGCCCTTTCAATTCCTTAAACGCGAAAAGCGTTTGAAGCTGGTGATTTTCTTTGTTACTTCCGTCTGCAACGCCAAATGCCGGACATGCTTCTACTGGGAGGAACTGAACCAGCGGGGTGATCTCACTTGGGATGAAATTCGTAAACTTTCCGCCAGCATGCCGCCCTTTACAGATTTCTGGCTCTCCGGCGGCGAACCCATGCTGCGCCGCGAGCTTGCAGACATACTCCATCTGTTTTATTTAAACAATGGCATCCGCTGGGTAAATCTGCCCACCAACGGTCTGCTCCCTGAACGCACGGCCAGCCAGGTAGCGAAGATTTGCACGGACAATCCAAAGTTGCAGCTTGACCTCAACGTAGCGATGGACGGCCTCTATGAAGTTCAGGACTCTATTCGCTCCGTCCCGGGCAATTTTGAGAAGACTCTGCAAACACTTGATGCTCTCCAGCCCTGCCGGGAGCGGTATCCCAATCTGCGGGTGAATATCAACACGGTCATTTGCGCAGAGAATTTTGACAGCGTTCTGGAGATCGCCCGTTTTGTCCGTGAGCAATGCCGGGTGGATGGCCATTACTTCAACATCATCCGCGGCAGCGCCAAAGACCCCTCGCTCAAGCGAATTCCCACGGATCGCCTGCCGGCGCTCTATGCTGAAATCAGAAAGATCTACGCCCACTATGCCCGCATTGCTACACGCCATTCCGGCGGGCTCGCCAACAGGATTGGCCGGGCTTACTATGAAGGCGTTCTTGCCTTCCACAACAAAGTGCAGCTTGCCAACATGGAGTCTCCGCACGCGTGGCCCATGCCCTGCACTGCCAGTGAGACTTCCATCGTCATCGACTACAACGGCGACGTGCGCGCCTGCGAACTCCGAGGCAGGCTCGGCAACCTGCGGGACTTTGGCTGCAATTTCCAGGAGTTCTGGCAGGCTGAAGCGCGCCGGAGCGAACCCGCTGCCATCGCCCATGATCAGTGCTGGTGCACGCACGTCTGTTTTATTCATGACAGCCTGCGCCACTCACCCAAAGCACTTCTCTATGATGTTCCGCTAAGCTACCTGCAATCGAATTTCACGCGCGTTTCAAACGGCGGCCACTCGGGCAGCAATCATTGAATTCCGAAGCGCGGGCGGACGTCCTGGCCCGGCTCGCATGTTGAGCGAATTCTCAAAAGATTGTCAGTTTTCCCGCGGTGGGAATTTTTGCAGGCCTACGCCTTTGCGCCCGTAGCGTAAGCACTGGCCTGGTTCAGCTTCGCAATGGCAGGAGCGTCCAGCCTAAGGCGTGTGGCTTCAAAAAGATCGTTCAACTGGGCAATCGAAGTGGCGCTTGAAATCGGCGCGGTCACGCCGGGCCGGGAGATCAGCCAGGCAATAGCCACGCGCGCTGGTGTGGAGTTCAATTGTTTCGCCGCTTCGTCGAGCGCCGCCAGGATATGCAGGCCGCGCTCGTTCAGGTATTTCTTCACGGATTTTCCTCGCGGGCTCTTGGCCAGGTCTGTCTCCGTGCGGTACTTGCCGGCAAGGAAGCCGCTGGCAAGTGAAAAGTAAGAAATCACCCCAAGATTCTTCTCGCGGCACAGCGGTTCGAGCGCCGCTTCGTAGCCCGCCCGCTCAATCAGGCTGTACTCGGGCTGCAGCGATTCATAGCGCGGCA
>JBJKQZ010000038.1:0-6368 GCA_046704865.1 Terriglobia bacterium | reverse complement strand
GAGCATTGATGTCGAAACTGATTGAGGTTCCAAGCCTGAAGATCCGTGACCGCATGTTTCCTGCCTTTAGTAAGAAGGATCCCCAGCCTAAATTGGTCCTGCAGCAAGCAGACTCTCTTGTAACAAGCTAGAAAGAACCGGAAATAATTCCCTGCGCGAGCTATGCAACCGGCCTTCCCGGTTCCTGCTGTGGATTGCGCAAAGAGGGAGTGCTGCTGCCGAAGGGCTGAACAGACGCGGGACGTGCCGGATACGGAGCTGCTCGCCCGCAATTTCCATGAACATTTGAGCTATCGGATTGATGGCGAGCCTGCTGGTTCAGGCGGTTTTTATTCCGGGCACGGCCCTGGCCGTTGCGCTGAAAGATTGTTGACCGTTAGTGGCTCCTCGACTTGCGTCGACGGGGCCAGAACGCTCAGGCCGAGGGACGAGATGGCGAAGCACACAAGTACCAGGCAGAAGAATGGCAGCAGGTTGTACTTGATCAACAAGAGGTAAGCGGGAGGAAAGTAGAGAATCCCGATGCAGGCGAAAAGGATGGGTTTCCATGTTCGGTTTGTTGCCCAATCGCGTGAGCCCAGCACCAACAGGACTGCGAGAAGCATTAAGACCATGTCATGCAGCTCAGCGTGCGGCGTAACAACCAAAGAGATGGCGATGGCAGATGCAAACGCGGGACCGGATGCGCGGATGCCCTGGAGCTTCTCAATCCTGTTCCACAGCAAGGCCGCTGCGACAATCAGAATGCCGCCCGCAACTCCGACGATGGCCTGGATCCAGTGAGAGCCTGCTCCAGGAAACAGGAGCATGAAGAGGCCACGCAACGTCGCCATATCGGTGGGTTTCATGCTGGCGGCAAAGATGGCCTTGTGCGGATTTGAGAGGGCGTCGAGAAGCATCCTGATATAAGTGAAAATTCCCCCAGGGCCGACCACCAGCAGCGACAGTCCCCCAAGCGCCAGAGCCGCTGTCGCGAATCCCGTTATCAGCTTCCATTTGCGGCATAGAAAACAAATCAGCGCGAAAGGAAGCACAACCGGGAACTTGAACAAGCCAAGGCCCAGGAAGAAACCGGCCAGGTAGTCGCGAGAGCGTTTGAGACTGATAAAAGTTAATGAAAACATGACCAGAAGAAGCACGGCAGTTTGCCCCTGCATCAAAGCCTGCCATAAGGGCAAGAAACCCGCGCAAAGGGCTAAATAGTGATACGGGTTGCTGGGTGTTGGAGTGGCGGGACGGAGCAGGTGCTGAAAGAATATCCAAAACAGAACGTTGATCAACCCCCAGATAACATAGGCCACGGGATAGGGGAATTTTGTTAGAGGTGCAAAAAAGATCGATTCAAAAGGCGGTTGGGCATAAACAAGAAGTCTGCCTCTCCCGAGACTCTTTTCAACCTGGGCTTGCTCATTGAGGTCATAAAGCCTGGAGGCATGGCCCTCCCGAACTATCAGGCCCCCCGCATACGCAGCGGAGAAGTCGTAGCGGAGAGGATTGATGAGAAAGCCGTTCAAAAGAACTACGATGAAAAGTGCCGCAGCCGCAAGCCCCAGTGCTATCCGAACTTCGATTGTTGATGGGACCTTCGAACGATTCAGTGCTAACCGGGTGTGGGGCATTGTTTGCGAGGCGGCCGATTCGGGAAGGCCAAGCCCTCTTAACATGTCCTTACCTCGGCCACTTCATGCCGTTGTGCTGCCACCTGGGCGGCGATCCATTGATAGGTCTTGCGCAGCCCTTCGCGCAGCGGTTGTGAGGGCGCCCAGCCGAGTTTCTCGCGGATCAGCCGGTTATCGGAATTGCGCCCGCGAACGCCCAGCGGGCCGGGAACGTGCCGGACGCTGAGCTGCTTGCCGGCGATTTCCATGATCATGCGAGCCATCTGATTGATGGTGACCATTTCATCTGAGCCGATATTCACCGGCCCGTGGAAGCCCGCGGACTCCATCAGGCGGCGCACACCTTCCAGGCACTCATCGATGTAAAGGAACGAGCGGGTCTGTTCGCCGTCGCCCCAGATCTCAATCCCTTCGCCATTTGATTGTTCCGCGATCTTGCGGCAGAGCGCGGCAGGAGCCTTTTCACGGCCGCCGGTCCAGGTGCCTTCCGGGCCAAAGATGTTGTGGAATCGCGCGACGCGGACGTCGATGTTGTGATTGCGCGCAAAAGCCAGGTAGAGCCGCTCACTGAACAGCTTTTCCCACCCATACTCGCTGTCCGGCGCGGCGGGATAGGCGCTGGACTCTTCGCAGTTGGGATTGTCCGGGTCTTCCTGGTTGTAAGCGGGATACATGCAGGCCGAGGAGGAATAGAAAATCTTCTTCACCCCACGCTTAACACCAAAGTCTGCCATGTGCAGATTGATCATGCAGGAGTTGTGCATGATTTCAGAATCATTCTTGCCGCTGAAGACAAAGCCGGCGCCGCCCATGTCTGCCGCCAACTGGTAGGCCTCATCGAACGGGCGGTCCAGGACGGCGTTCCACGTTGAGGGCAGGCGAAGGTCGCCCACGATAAAATTGTCAGCCGCGGAGGGGCTGAATTCGGGCTTTTTGAGATCAACGCCCCGAACCCAGTAGCCTTCGTCCTTCAACCGTCTTACCAGGTGGCTGCCGATAAAACCGCCCGCGCCACAAACCAATGCCTGTTTTTCAGCCATAGGAGCCTCCTCGTCAACTTTATTGCCTGTGCCTCGCTTCCTGACCGCTTAGCAGCACTTTGGCGTGCGGGAATCAGGAAATCTGGCGGCAGGCGCTGATCCAACGGCGCATCAGATAAGCCGTCTGATGGAAATATCCCCGTGTTGCTTCATTCCAGATAGTTCCGGAAAAAGATTCGACTGCATCTTCCAGAGCGTCGGCCAGCGAGGCGTAGGAATCACCGTAGTTGCTGCCTTCGAGCTTTACGTCCTGCAGCCAGCGCGTGATGTCTTCCAGCGCCCAGATGCAGGCGAATTCATTTGCCGCATCGCGCATGTAGTTGTGGGAGTTCCTGCGATGCTCAGCCAGCGGGCTGCCGACCCGGATTTTGTAACCCAGGTGGCGCACGCAGGCCTGGCTAAAGTAACCGCTGAAAATGTCTCCATAGCGATCAATGGGCATGCCCGCCAGCGGATAGCCCATGCGCAAAAAGTAATAGGAGATGATGACGTCACGGTGGACGGCCGTGTTCTGGGTGTTGATGGGCGACCAGGCCGAGTCTCCCAGCACCACGGAGCCGCCACGCATGGCGGACGCCCGCACCGGCGCAATCAGCCACGTCATGGCGTCAAGGTCCGGCTCACTGAGCCAGAGGCCGGCGTTCATGTGCACCCGGCCGCTTACCGCGGCGCGGGAGATCCTGGGCCGCTGGTGGCGGGCGAAATACGGGAAGCCCCGGGGATAAACGGTAACGGCGGGTTCGATGGCCAGCATGTCGCAGATGTTGAACCAGCGGCTCTCACTGGAAACTTCGCACTCAGTTGTTTCCTGGCCGCGCACAACGCTGTGTGCCAATACAAAATCCTCGTCCGGCAGGCAGTAATTGTCGTCGTCAATCGACAGCATGATTTCCGCGCCCGACTCCAGCGCCATCAGGAAGCCTACGTTGCGCCGGTTGTCGGAGTTGTAGGGAATGAGGCGGCCGAGGCCGTCGAATTTGCGGAGATATTCTTCCTGTTCTTCGAGTGTGGGGCAGACTGTCTGGAGCCCTTTTTTGCAAAGGTTCGCGGACCGCTCATAGGCGGAGGCGGGAGTTTTGCGATCAGGAATGACAATGGCTTTGACGCGGTCAAGGTGCCCGAAGCGCTCGAAATTACCCAGATAATCTTCAAGAATCACGGGATCGGCGATTGTGGACATCACGAGCGCGATATCTGGCTGCATCGATGAACTTCCTCCTGAACGTTGATGGAAAGTTGCTGGTTGCTAAGGCGGTAAAGGCGCCAAAGCTGAACCAAAGCCTCTTTGACCGCGCTGCCACGGAGGCGCGGGCTGGCCGCCTCATAATGGATGGGAACTTCCGTGGTGATGAGATTCCGGCAATAGATTTTGATTTCCGTCTGGAAGAAATGCGCGCGAGACTGAATGCCGCGATCGAGGACCATCTGAAGTGAGCTGCGCGAAAACATCTCAAACCCGCTGGTCATGTCTGTAAGATCAGTTCCCAACATCAGGTTTGTCAGGATCGTCCCGAAGCGGCTGATGAAATAGCGTTTCAGGGAGCTCCGGCGGATGCTGCCGCCGCGCATGAAGCGGCTGCCGAAAACGCAGTCGTAACCCTGAAGCATGGCGGTGAAAAACTGCGGGATGTCCTCGGGTTTGTGGCTGAATCCGGCGTCAATCTCCAGGATCCAATCCGAGCCGGCTGCGATGGCCTCGCGATAGCCGCGCACGTAAGCGTCAACCGCTCAGCCATACTCCGGCGCCCACACCACCACCAGCCGCGGCTCGCCTGCGGCATACTCGCGCAGGAGGTCCAGCGTGTTATCCGTGGTGGCGTTGTCGAGAACTGCGAAGAACCGCACCCGGCGAAACCCGCCGCACTGCTGCAAAACCTCTTGCACAAAACGCACGGCCTCAGCGCCTTCATTGGCCATCGGGCAGGCAATGCCCAGGGTCTGATTATCCAATTTTTCTGCCATCTGATTACCTGCTGTCTTCTTTTCGCTCATCGCATCTCCAGCCCCGCTTTGCATCAGTGTTCCCACTACTGAAAGCATGGGCGGGGGAATTTTATACCCAGCCGATCGAAAAGAACGTATTTTTTGTCTCGCGTTGACTACTGCCTCGCGATCCCAGGCGCAGATTATTTGCCTGAGTTGTTTCCGGGGCTTGCTACCTCTATTGTCTGAACCGATGTTGCCGTTTTCTTCCAGGGACGTCCGGCACCCGGATAAACGACGGGTGGACACGTCACGCCTCTGGAATATGCAATTTATAGGCCACCGTGAAGATATTGTAATCAATTGATAATTAACAATTTATAACGACGCCAGAGAGAGCCGTGTCAACAAATAGTGCCTTTTTACGCTATACGGACCTTCAAAAGGTTCCATCTGTGCCCGCAAGCCGTCATTTTCCCGAAGGTTACGAGCGCCGGGTGGCATTGGGATAATCAGGAGGGATGGGCCTTAAAACAAGTCCGGCGGCTGCAAGGCAACCGCCGGGGTAGGAGTAAGTTCCGATAGGGTGGTTTGCTGGACTACCGCTGCGCCTGTTGCTGCTCCGGGGTATCGCTATACCGCATGAGGTAGGGGATCAGCGGCGTAACCTCAAAAGGCATCTTGTCTTTGGCGGAGACCAGGTTGACCGGCTTGGACTTCATCAGCCGGATCTGGTCATTCCAGGCATCCACCTTGATGCGTGCCCCAAGCGGCAGAGCAGCAATCTGGTCAATTGAATTGGGCTCCAGCTTGGGTGCGCCTTGCAGCAATTGGGCCATGCGCAGCTGCTGGTGCTTATTAATCAGGCGGTTGCCCATATGCGCGCCAAACAGGTTGGGCGTCTCTGGAGCGATTTCCGCCAGGTCCTTCAGGAACAGACCGGCTTTGCCCAGCTTGTCCTTGTAGGGCGAGTTTTCAAGGAGCTTCACCGCTTCCTTGTCGGCCCTCTCCTCGTCATCCTGTGAGCGGGCAAAGTCAAACTTTTTGAGCAGTTGCGAGTCAGGGACCATCATGCGGTCATAATAGGCGTACTTGGTGTTGACGGTGTCGCCCAGGACGATATGGGCCAGTTCGTGGGCCAGAACCATAGCCAGGCTGGCTTCATCCGGGAGAACGTCAATCAGGCCCCGGCTCAGCACAATCGTATCGCCGATAGTGAAGGATTCCAGCGGATACGTCATGAGGACGCGGCAATGGACAGGGGGCAGGTTGTCCAGATGGGTGGTCAGAATCAGGTTGTTGACCACTGTTTCCAGCACCTTATCCACGGGTCCGGGCGGCGCAATCAGGCCGCCTTTTTGCAACCGGTTCAGGACGTTTTCTTCCGCTTCATGCCGCCAGTCGCGTTCGCTCTGGAGCGGGGAATTGTCATGCGATTCCGCGCTGGTATCTTCCACTGGGGACTTGGAATCCACCAGAATCTGCGTCAGTTCCTGGTCCGGCGTCATGGTCTTCAGCACGTAGCCCCACATGCGCGTCTGCGACCGGAAGCCGAGGTGCGGAACGCCGTATTTGGCAAGGTCGGTTTCCTCGCTGTAGACGTAAACCGGCAACCAGACCCCGGGCTGGAGGTTTTCTCTCCAACTGTCACAGTGGAATGTAAAATCGCCGTGCTTTCCGTAGGTGCCGTTCAGGCGGACGATATGATAGCCCTGATCCTCCACCCAGATGCGGCCCTCGAACAATCCCTTTCCGGCGTGGAGCCGGGGCCTGACGTTGAACACCA
>JBJKQZ010000037.1:0-5975 GCA_046704865.1 Terriglobia bacterium | reverse complement strand
CTGCCGGCCACAATCTCCGTACCTCTCAGGTGGTTCCAGCGCCGCAAGCTAGCAACACTCACATGAAAGCGGCGCGCAATGGCGCCCAAAGTGTCGCCCCTCCTGATATGGTACCGATAAAAACGTCCTCGCCGATAGATTGGCTCCCGACCGGGAGGGAGCGGAAGTATCAGGTGCGCGCCAACTTCCGGATCGTCTCCAGGATCAAGATGGTTGGCCTCAGCCAGCGCAACCCGGGTAACACGATACTTCCGGGCGATGGCGGTGAGCGTCTCGCCCTGCTCCACTTTAACGGCCCTCCACGCAACGCGCCTGGAAGGCGGTACCTCGGCAATCCTTTTTTCGTAGAGGTCCTTGGTTCCGTGAGGAAGGCTCAGGATATAGCTGCCCTGATCCAATGGCGTAGCCCAGGTAAGGAGACTTGGATTAAGTCTTTCGAGGTCTTTGACAGGCCGGTCGATCAGTTCGGCCACCAGCCGGAGGTCGGTGGGGACCGTGACCGTCACGTGATCCGGATCAAGCGGCGGGTCCGGCTGAACATCAAACCCATACGCCCGAGGATCTTTAGCGATTAGCGCAGTAGCGATAAAAATTGGCACATAATTCTGTGTCTCCACCGGCAAAGCATGCAGTTCACGGAGCTTCCAGAAGTTCGCGTATCCTGTTCTCTCAATGGCCCTCTGGACGCTCCCGGGGCCTGCGTCGTAGGCCGCCATGGCGAGATACCAGTCACCAAATTCTTTGTAGAGGTCCTTCAAGTGCCTCGCTGCAGCGTCAGTGGATTTTAACGGGTCTTCGCGTTGGTCCTCGTACTGATTAAGCTTCAGCCCGTACTCCCGCGCCCGCGACGCCATGAACTGCCAGATTCCGGTAGCCCCTTCTTTTGATACCGCGAATGGGTTAAAGCCGCTTTCCGCCGCAGCCATGTAAATCAAATCCTGCGGCAATCCATACTTGCGGAGTACGCTGGAAATCATCGGCCCGTACATGCCCACACGAGCCAGGATCGTTTTAATGTAGCCCTGCCCTCCATTCTGAAAATAAGTAAGGAAGCTGGCTACGTAATCATTTGTCACCAGGGGCATGTCAGAACGGACTGAAGCCAGTTCCTGCTCGGCGCGCTGCCGGACTCGCGGATCAACCGGAAAGGTGAGGCCCGCAAAAGACTCGATGGGCGGCGGCGCATAATCATGCTGGCTGAGCGTATCACCATTTGCAGAGGTTGACGCTTCAAGCCCATAAGTGTTCTCGACCAGCTTGTCGAATTCGGCATTCAAGCGGGTATTGTTCTGGACGTCCATTCCGGACTCAAGCAGCAGGCTCAAGGCTTTGTCAAAATCCTGTTTAGCCTGTTGCAGGTTGCCGGCATGATACTCCTTCATGCCCTCATCGTAGACACCGTCGACTTTGGAAATCAGAGCCTCAACCGGATCGGAAACTTTAGTCCCGGCCACCTGTGCAGGAGTCGCCGGGGGTTGGACGGGAACGGGCTGCGGGGGCGGAACTTCTTGAGTGGGAGGCGATACCGCTACTTTCCTGTTGCCGGAACCGCATGAGCCAAAAGCAATCACGACAGCCAGAATAAGAAAAACGAGCTTGATCTTCTCCAAAATCTCCTGCCTTTCAGGCGCAATCTCTCATGCCTCCCTCCCGCCAGGAAAGCATCATAGCCAGATTTTACGTATGCCCACTTTTAAGGTCAACCTCAAACGAAAAATTAGCCCTATCAGGAAAGGTTCCCCGATTCACGAACCGCAGCAGGTAAGAGGCTCTTAAGATACTGAAATCAACACCGAAACTGGCAGGCCGCCATATGGTTCAGTTATAATCGGAATTTAAAGGGGCGACACAGCGCCCGCTACCCGACTTCGGCTACCAGTAGACAAAAGGTATCCATGCAAAACCCTCTTCGACCCCTGTTCCCGTATCTGGCGAAGTACAAAAAGGGTTATGTGATAGGCTTCTCTGCCCTCATCATCACCCAGGTCGTCGGAGTCACGATTCCACTGGTCATTACGGACACGTTTGATGCTCTGACGCGGGGGGTAACCACGCAAAAGCTCGCATTTTTCGCGCTTTTGCTCCTGGGAATTGCGCTCGTAAAAGCGATTTTTCAATTCTGGATGCGATGGATTCTGATTGGAATATCGCGCGATGTTGAATACGACCTGCGCAATGACCTCTTCAAACACCTGATGAGGCAGGACCTCCGCTATTACAACGAACACCGCACGGGCGACCTGATGGCCAAGCTGACGAATGACCTGAATGCTGTCCGCAATATCGTTGGGCCTGGCATCATGTATTCCGCCAATACGGTTGTTACCGGCATTGCAACAATCCTCCTGATGGCCCATCTCGACTTGCATTTGACCCTGCTGGCTTTGGCTCCCTTGCCCCTGGCCTCGATCGCCGTCAAGTTTTTCGGACAAAGGATCCACGAACGCTTTGAAAAGATCCAGGCGATGTATTCGGAACTCACTGAAAAAGTAAGGGAGAACCTCTCTGGAGTTCGTCTGGTACGCGCTTTTGGCCAGGAAGCGCCCGAAATGCGGCATTTCGATGGTATGAACCAGCTTTACGTTGAAAAGAACAAGGGACTTATCTGGATCTCAAGCTTTCTTTGGCCGGCATTGGCGCTGCTCTTCGCAGCATCGTTTTTGCTGATTATGGTTGTTGGCGGCGAGCATGTGCTCTCAGGCAAAATAACCATCGGAACCTTCGCGGCTTTCAACGTCTATCTGATGTACCTGATTTGGCCGATCATCGCTCTAGGTTGGGTGACGAATATCATCCAACGCGGACTTGCTTCAATGGGCAGGCTTTGGACCATTTTTGCCTCCCAGCCCAACATTGACGACCAGTTGGTCTCTGAGAAGCCTGTCCCCGAACTTAAAGGTGAAATCGAGTTCCGCAATCTCACGTTCGCCTACAATGGATTCCCGATCCTCAAGAACATCAACCTGCAGATTCCCGCTGGGCGAACGGTGGCAATAGTGGGTGCGACCGGTTCGGGGAAAACAACGCTGGCCGCCCTGATTCCCCGGCTGTTTGACGCGCCGGAAGGAACGGTGCTGGTCGATGGGATTCCGGTCCGTGAATTGCCGCTCAAGACTCTGCGTTCGCACATTGGGTTTGTTCCGCAGGAGACTTTTCTGTTCAGTGATTCAATTCGTGAAAACATCCGGTTCGGAGTTCCCGCTTCATCAGACAGCGAAGTTGAGCGCGCGGCGGAGGTTTCCAATATTCTGCCCGATATCCAGGGCTTTCCCAAAGGCTTCGATTCAATGGTTGGAGAGCGCGGCTTGACACTATCCGGCGGCCAAAAGCAGCGCGTGGCGATCTCACGGGCTATCATCCGCGATCCGCGCATCTTGATCCTTGATGATGCGCTTTCAAGCGTTGACACTTACACCGAAGAAAAAATACTGCGGCACCTGACCGAGGTGATGGCTGGCAGAACCACTATTCTGATCTCGCATCGCGTCTCCACCATCCGTAATGCAGACGAGATTGTGGTGCTTCATGACGGCACGATCGCAGAGCGGGGGTCGCACGAGGAATTACTGGCCATGAACGGCCATTACACAGAACTTTACAACAAGCAATTAATCGAAGAATCGCTCGAAAAGGAGATCTAAACCGGCGGTCTGATGGCAGACAATTTTCACGAAGAAGAAGTTCTCGGAAAAGCCTATGACGCGCGCCTGATGCGGCGGCTGCTCACCTACCTTCGCCCTTACAGGCGGGTGGTTTTCTTTGCCCTGATCGCCATTTTCTTCTACGGTC
Source organism: Terriglobia bacterium (assembly GCA_046704865.1). Classification (GTDB taxonomy): domain Bacteria; phylum Acidobacteriota; class Terriglobia; order UBA7540; family UBA7540; genus SCRD01. The sequence goes on along the minus strand of JBJKQZ010000037.1, from coordinate 2,186 downwards.
TGCTGCAAGCTGTTCCGCCCTACCTGATGAAGGTGGAAATCGACCGCTACCTCGATCCCACCAGGCGGCAGCCGATCTCCGGATTTCTTGCGCATTTCCTCAGCCTCGATCCACGCGAAGGCATTCTGCAGATTGCATTTGCAATCTTTTTGCCAGTAGTTTTACTGACTTTTGTCCTGCAATTTGTTCAAACTTTCGCTATGCAACTGGTTGGGCAGAAGGTGATGTACGACCTTCGCAAACAGGTGTTTGAGCATCTCCAGCATCTCCAGATGAGTTACTTTGACCGCAATCCCGTGGGAAGGCTGGTCACTCGCGTCACCACGGATATTGACGTCCTGAATGATATGTTCGCATCCGGTGTCGTGGCTGTTTTTGGAGACTTTTTCACCCTTGTCAGCATCATGGTGGTGATGCTGAAACTCGATTGGCGGCTTGCGCTGCTGACTTTTGCCGTCCTGCCTTTGATCATCGCTGTGACGGCACTTTTCCGGAAAGCAGTGCGCGAATCCTACCGGCGCATCCGCCTTGCCATCGCGCGCATCAACGCCTATCTCCAGGAACACATTACCGGTATGTCCGTCCTGCAACTCTTCAACCGCGAGGATAAGAGCTTCGACGAATTCGAGAAGATCAACCACGCGTACCTGGAAGCGTACAAAGATTCTATCCTTGCCTACGGTCTGTTTTATCCCACGGTTGAATTTCTGGGTATTCTGGCCATCGTGATCATCCTGTATAAAGGCGGTGGAATGATCCTGGGGGGAACGCTCACGGTAGGGACGGCCATCGCATTCATTCAGTATTCACAGAGATTCTTCCGTCCGATCCAGGACCTGAGCGACAAATACAACATCCTGCAGGCCGCCATGGCAAGTTCGGAACGCGTCTTCAGGCTTCTGGACACGCCGGTGAATGTTTCCGATTCCGCCAAACCCAGGCAGCTCACGGCGACGAGGGGGCGTGTTGAGTTCCGCAACGTCGGGTTTGCCTACCGAGACAACCACCGGGTGCTGGAGAATGTTTCCTTTACGATCGAACCGGGAGAGACGGTCGCCGTTGTGGGACATACTGGCGCCGGCAAGACCACACTGACCAACCTTCTGCTGCGTTTCTACGACGTCCAGGAAGGCGCCATTCTGTTTGATGGCGTGGACATCCGCGAGCTTAGCCTTCGCGATCTTCGGAATAATTTTGGAATTGTCCTGCAGGACCCGTTTCTCTTTTCCGGAACCATTGCCAGCAACATCCGCCTCGGCACAGAAGGCATTTCCGATGAACAGGTACGTGACGCTGTTCGGCGCGTGAATATGCTGGATTTTGTAGAGAGCCTTCCCGGCGGTTTCGATGAGCCCGTCCGTGAGCGCGGCGCGACTCTTTCCTCGGGGCAGAAACAACTGCTCTCATTTGCGCGGGCGCTGGCCCACGACCCCAAAATTCTGATCCTGGATGAAGCCACTTCCAGCGTGGATCCGGAAACGGAGCATATGATTCGCGAAGGTCTCCAGCGCCTGCTCGAAGACCGCACTTCGCTCGTTATCGCCCATCGGCTCTCAACCATTCAAAATGCTTCCAAGATCATCGTCATGCACAAAGGACGGGTTCGAGAGGTGGGAACACATCAGGAACTGCTGCACCTGAAGGGAATCTATTTCAAGCTTTATCAGCTTCAATACAAGGACCAGGAGCTCCTGGCCTCCGCCGGACCGGCCAGAGGATCATGCCCAGAAATCGTTTCTTGATAGTTGCCGGTGAACGCTCCGGCGACATGTATGGAGCCGCTCTCGCGCAGGCAATTCGCGCCCGGGTCCCCGATGCTGAGGTATTTGGTTGCGGGGGCGAGGCCATGCGCGGCGCAGATGTGGAAATCATGGTTGACCTCCACCAGGTGGCCCTGATCGGGATTTCCGAGGTTGTGACCGGGTTGCCCAAAGCCTATCGCGCTATGCAGGACCTGGTTACGGAAGCGGCCCGCCGGAAGCCGGCTGCCGCAATCCTGATTGATTCACCCTCACTGAACCTCCGCCTGGCAACGCGGTTGAAGCGCCAGGGTATCCCTGTGATTTATTTTGTAAGCCCACAGATCTGGGCCTGGAAGAAGTGGCGGATCAGGCAGATCAAAGCATGCGTTGATTTGATGCTTTGCCTGTTTGACTTCGAAACTGAAATTTACGAGAAAGCGGGCG
>JBJKQZ010000036.1:0-6323 GCA_046704865.1 Terriglobia bacterium | reverse complement strand
GTCCACCGGCAAGCGCCGCCGCGATGGATGCGCTCCTGGAAACATCAATTTCCAGTTCTTCGCGAAGAACTTTGAGCCCCGCGCCTGAAATAACCAGGTGGATTTTGCCCACGCGCTCATCGGATTCGAGCATCTGGAGGGTCCGCCGCGCAAACACCGACCCGCTTGCTCCGGTGACGCCGAGTACGACAGATTTGGGGCCTGGACGTGGCATAGAAGCCATGAAGGGCATTCTCTGCCAGCAGTTTCCATAAAGTCAAGGAAACCCGGCGCCCGCTGTTCGTTTGCTATACTCAACATATTCGGGCTGGCGCGTGAGTCTTCGAAGAAGGGACAAATTTCTTGTTCTGGCCGGAAGCCTGCTGCCGCCGGACCAAATCATTTGCGGCCTCCTTTAGCCAGGGGGCCTGGAAACGGTGGGGGAATGTCACCAGAAGAAATCACAGCAATGCTCGAGCAGGTGCAGAGCGGGAAACTCAGCGTGGAGTCAGCCGTGGATCGCCTCCGCAACCTTCCTTTTGAAAATATCGGTTTTGCGCGCATTGACCATCATCGCTCGCTCCGGCAGGGATTCCCGGAAGTTATTTTTGCGCGGGGCAAGTCGCCCGAGCACGTTGAAGGAATCGTCCAGGGGATGCTGCGCAACCGGCACAATATCCTGATCACACGCGGCGACGCAGGGCTCTACGAGCGGATTAAAATGCTCGACAAACGAACACAGTTCCACGCGCTTTGCGGAGCAATCTCCATTCGGCGCGACCGCAAAATCCGCGGCAAGGGCAAGATCCTTGTGGTAAGCGCAGGAACTTCAGACATTCCCGTAGCGGAAGAAGCCCAGGTGACAGCGGAAGTGATGGGCAACCGGGTCGAGTTCATTTATGACGTTGGAGTAGCCAATATCCATCGCATTCTCAGCACCAGCAAGCAGTTGCGCAGCGCCCGCATCATCATCGTCACGGCTGGAATGGAAGGCGCGCTGCCGAGCGTCGTGGCCGGCATGGTCAGCGTGCCGGTGATCGCAGTGCCTACCAGCATCGGTTACGGCGCGAGCTTCCACGGATTGGCCGCGCTGCTCGGAATGCTGAACAGTTGCGCCTCAAACGTCGCCACCGTCAACATCGATAACGGCTTCGGCGCAGGTTACCTGGCAAGCGTGATTAACCGGCTGTAGTGGCGTCAAAAGATGATTAAATCCCGAGGTTGAATAGTCGACACTGCGGATTGAAGCCCTTCGTTCCCCGGTAAATACTTATCAGCAAAATTGAACTTGTCGGAATCACGTGCTCACTTCCCAAACACCTGCCTGAAAATCTGGTCCACGTGTTTCAAATATCGTTTCGTGTTGAATACCGCATTCACTTCTTTGGCTGACAGGCGGCTGCTGATGTCCGGGTCGCGCAGAACCAACGACTTGAAATCCTCACGGGTTTGCCACACCTGCATGGCGTTGCGCTGTACCCATCGGTAAGCTTCCTCGCGCGAAACACCTTTGTCGGTGAGGTCCAGCAGCAACTGGCCGGAAAAGACCAGTCCCTTGAGCATGTCGAGGTTTTCCTGCATGCGGTCAGGGTAGACGAACATCTTTCCCACCAGGTTCGCCGTCTTGTTCAGCATGTAATCAAGCAGTATGGTCGAGTCCGGCAGAATGACGCGCTCGACCGATGAATGTGAAATATCGCGCTCGTGCCAGAGCGCCACGTTTTCAAATGCCGCCTGGGCATTGGCCCGAACCACCCGCGCCAGGCCGCAGATCTGTTCCGCCGTTACTGGATTGCGCTTGTGAGGCATGGCGGAGGAGCCTTTCTGCTTGGCGGAAAAGAATTCCTCTGCTTCGCGGACTTCCGTGCGCTGCAAGCCCCGAATCTCCAGGGCAATCTTTTCGAGCGAGGCGGCGATCACCGCGAGCGTTGAAACGTAGAAGGCGTGCCGGTCCCGCTGGATCACCTGCGATTCGGCGGGCGAGGGCTTGAGGCCAAGTTTGGTGAGGATTTTTTTCTCAATAGCAGGACTCAGGTGCGAATAGATGCCCACTGCTCCGGAAGTTTTTCCCACGCGCATCTGCTCCGCGGCATAAGCCAGCCGCTCGCGGTTGCGGCGGCTTTCGGCATACCAGATGGCGATCTTCACTCCAAAGGTGATGGGCTCGGCGTGGATACCGTGCGTGCGCCCCACCATAGGTGTGTGCTTGAACTCGTAGGCGCGCTTTATCAGCACGGCACTCAGCCGGTCAATATCTTCCAGCAGCAGCTTTGAAGCGTCCCTGATCAGCAGTCCCTGGGCGGTATCCACCACGTCGTTGGAGGTGAGCCCGAAGTGAAGATAGCGGGCTTCCCGGCCAACGTGCTCGGCCACGTTGGTGGTGAAGGCGATGACGTCGTGCTTCACTTCCTTCTCAATTTCCAGGACACGTTTGACATCCACGCGGCCTTTGCGGCGGATGGCGCGCGCGGCGCTTTTGGGAATCAGGCCGGCTTCGGCTTCGGCCTCAGCCGTGGCGATTTCCACGTCCAGCCACTTTTGGAACTTGTTTTCATCACTCCAGATGGCGCCCATTTCCGGGCGTGTATAGCGAGGAATCATTTTCTCTCCACAGATTCATTCCACAGATTACGCAGTTTGCGCGGGGTTTAAAAAGACAAAGCAGCAAAGCTCCAATAACTTTGCGCCAAAATTTAATAATAGTCCGATTGTCTTTCGACTGGCATCAACAGCCAGTCAGTTTACATGAAGTTCTCCCATTTGGTCTTTTGATTCTGTGAAATTTGCGTAACCTGCGGACTAAAACTGGAAGACTTTGGTAGGTTCGGTCTGGCTGGCGAGGTGCAGCTCTGCGGGGCGGCCTTTGCCGCGTTTGTTGAAGGCCTGATTGGCGGAATGCATGGCTAGGCCGGGATGATTGTTCTTGTCGCTCAAGTGGGCCAGTATCAGTGCTTGTGCTGCACCGTCGTAGTCATCCGTCAGAAAGCTTGCAGTAGCATTGTTTGAAAGATGGCCGTGGCGGCTCATCACGCGCTGCTTGACGAACCATGGATAGGGGCCGGTCTTCAGCATGTCGAGGTCGTGATTCGATTCAAACACCAGGCAGTGGCAGCCGCGCGCATGCTGCTTGACGAGTTCAGGAACGTAACCCAGGTCTGTAATGACTCCCACTTTGATGCCCTCCGCCATGAGCGTAAAAGCAATCGGGTCTACGGCATCATGAGGAATGGAAAAGGGTGCGATCTCAAAGTCGCCGATCTTGAATTTCTCACCGGGCGAAATGGTTTCAAATGCCTTGAGGCGCGGGTCCCACTGGATCACCGCATGGGTGGCGCCGGTGATATAAATGGGAATTTTCAAGCCCAGGGCCAGAGACTTCAGGCCGTTCACATGGTCCACATGCTCATGCGAGATGAGCAGAGCGTCAATCTTGCCCGCGGATTCGCCCGCCGCGGCCAGGCGGCGGAAGGTTTCTTTTTTGCTGAAACCCGCGTCCACAAGCAGACGGGTGCGCTCCGTCGCCACCAGCGTTGAATTGCCTTTACTTCCGCTGCCCAGAACGCAAATTCGAACGCTCAACCAGTCTCTCCGGAACGATCATTTCGATGCGGGCGCTGAACGCCAGCTTCGGCACAGCCTTCACCGCATTATAAGGCACCTTGCTTGAAGCGGAAATCGAAAAAGAATGGTGGGACGTTACTTTTCCGACCACAGGGTATAAATCGCGCCGGCCATCAGCAGCAGGCAGACGATAACACTGGTCAGGAGCAGGGATGACAGGGAAAAAGTATATACGACCGTGCCCGAGAAGATCTTTGAATGGACGAACTGCTCCGCAAGCCACGGAGCGGCAAAAACCAGCAAGGCAATCAGTGCGCCGGCGCCTACCCCGAATGCAATCTTTTCGGCAATCAGAATGGGGCGCAGCGCACGGTCGGCCGCGGCCCGGCGCGCAGCCAGAGAAGCCCGCCACCAGACGCGTCCCGCTTCCGGCACTGCCGCCTCCGCACAAAGGTGGCCGCTGTCTGCCTGGAAGAGTTGGTAGATGGAGATGACTTCAGCGCACACGGGGCAGCCTGCGGCGTGCCGTTGCAGCGATTCCTCCAGCGCCTCGGGCGCCACACCCTGGCCCAGCGCTTCCAGAAGTCGATCTTCATTTTCGCAACCTGGCTGTTTCATGATCTCGCCTTCCTCGATTCCAGCGTAGCACCACCCATCAACGCCAGCAGTTTTTTTCTCGCGCGGAACAGCAGCGGGCGCACGCTGGTTTCTTTCATGCCCGAGGTCTTTGCGATCTCCCTATGGCTGGCGCCCTCGGCATAGGCCAGCCATAGAATCTGGCGTTCCTGGGGTCTCAACTTTGCCAGTGCATCTCCCAGGTCCGAACGCAACGGAACGTTTGCCACATCATGATCCTGCGAGGGAATGTCAGCCGTTTCAATCGCCGTCTCGCCGTGCCTTTGGGCCGCCCGCCAGTGGTCACGCAGAAGGTTGGTGGCAATCCGAAACAGATAATTCTTCCGGTGCGCCTCTTCCTGCGGGGGACTCTCGAGAGACAAAAACCGGCAGTAACATTCCTGGAGCAGATCGTCCGCCAGCGACGGGTTACCCGAGACTCGAGCGAGATACGCCCAAAGCTGCCGGGCCGTCCGCTCGTAGAGGATGCGAAAGCTCTCCTCGTCCATTGCGAGCGATTGTACCCCAGCTTCAGGCCTTGCGGCAGCGCTCCTGGCAAGGGCAATAGCCCGCGTCAGCATGTTATTGCCTTGGTCCACGGTGTTGTCCGGGTCAAGCAGCTAATTTCTCGATCGAGCGGTCGCGTTCGAGCAGTCCCAAAGACTTTGACAGCCGGAAGGTAAGTCCGGCCGAGACCAGGAACCCGATTCCCAGTGCAAGGCCAAGTCCACCCAGGATTTTGAATCCTTCTGCCGCATCAGGGAAATTGATGCCGAGTATCATCAGCGCAATGCTGACACATACCAAGATCACTCCTGCCTGGACCGAAGACAGGATTCGATTGTAGGGGTTACGGCTCGGCTGTTCGATCCCGATTGACGCCACCAGTTTCTTCCCGGCGTCGGATTCGAGATAAGTCAGGAACTCCTGGCTGGAGCCAACTTTCTCGATCAGTTTGGAATGGACCTCGGCTTGGACTCGGGCAACCTTTAGCCTTCGAATGGTGCTGAAGACTACCCAGAAAATCGCGGGCAGCCCACCGAATATCATGATGATCGCGACGATCGCGACTAGATTGTCAGGCATACGCTCCTCCTCTTGATTGTGACCTTTGGCCCAGGGCAGAGGCCCACGCGTTGTTCCCACCGCGACGTGACCGCCAGTCACCGCCCAGGCTGTGCGGGGGCATAAACCCTGCCTGACTTTGATACGCAGAAGAGCAGGTGATTGTTAACAAGAAAGTTGTTTGAAATTGGAAACTGCGTGGAAGCGTGATCCCCAAAGACCGAAGGGAGGCACAAGTAATGTCTCCCTTAATCCTGAGTTTACTAGGGGGTGAGTGAGCGGCTTAGCACTCAAGCTGGTCGCGGCGAATTATGAAGCCCTGACGCGGTCCCAGCACGGTGACGGCGATTCGCCCGGACTGGAAGAGCTCGCGCGCAACCTCAACGATGTCCTCGCGGGTCACGGCGTCGATCTTCCTGGCAACTTCATCCAATGTGATGCACCCGCCGTAATACAGCTCCTGGCGGGCGATATTGGCCATGCGGCTGGTAGTGGATTCGAGCCCCAGCAGCAGATTTCCTTTCAGATAATCCTTGGCGCGCTGCAATTCCTCAGGCGGCATGGAGTCCTTCTTCAAGTTGCGGAATTCCTCAATGATCAGGTTAACGACTTTGCGCGCGTTGCCAGGTGCGGTTCCGGCATAAACGCTCAGGATGCCTGCATCCCGGTAGGCGCTCAGGCCCGAGAAGACGGCGTAAACCAGGCCGTACTTCTCCCGGATGTTCTGGAACAGCCTTGAACTCATCCCGCCGCCAAGAATGGTGTTGAGGACGTAGCTGGCAAAACGCTTTTCGTTGGCATAAGGATAAGCCGGCGTGCCCAGGCAGATGTGGGTCTGTTCCAGCTCCTTTTTCCGGCGGTAACGGGCATGCGGATGCGCGACGGGGGCAGGCCCTTTGGGCATGGCGGGTCCTCTGGGAACCTGTCCAAACTCTCTTTCCACCAGGTCAACGATCTGGCCGTGAGTCAGGTTGCCGGCCGCCGTAATCAGCATGTTTCCAGGCACATAGTGGCGCCTGAAGAATTCCCGCAGGCGCCGGCGGTCAAATCCGCCTACCGTGGCCCGCGTTCCCAGGATGGGACGCCCCAAAGAGTGGTGCGGC
>JBJKQZ010000035.1:0-2507 GCA_046704865.1 Terriglobia bacterium | reverse complement strand
CCCCCATTGGCCGTCCCAGCAAGATCATTTGCATCGGCTTGAATTACCGCGATCACGCTGAGGAGACGAAAGCCGCACCTCCTAAAGAGCCGGTGTTGTTTTTCAAAGCCAGTACGGCTTTGGTAGGGCCAAACGATCCTTTGGTCATGCCTCGCAACGCCAGCAAAGTGGACTGGGAGGTCGAATTGGCGGTCATTATTGGAAAACGGGCTTCCTACGTTCCTAAAGATCAGGCCCTGGATTATGTTGCCGGCTACGCCTTGCACAATGATTATTCGGAACGTGCGTTCCAGCTGGAACGAGGCGGGCAATGGGTCAAAGGCAAGAGTTGCAACACCTTCGCTCCGTTAGGTCCATTTCTTGCGACAAAGGATGAAGTTCCGAATCCGGGCAAATTGCACATGTGGCTCAAGGTCAACGGAACCATGCGCCAGAACAGCTCCACGGCGAACATGATTTTCGATGTGGCCACACTGGTTTCCTACGTTTCTGATTTCATGACATTGCTCCCAGGAGACCTGATCAGCACCGGTACACCCGCGGGAGTCGGCATGGGCTTAAATCCTCCGGCATATTTGCAGGCAGGTGATGTTGTTGAACTGGGAGTGGAAGGGCTGGGTGAATCGCGGCAACGGGTGGTCGCGTACAGCGCTTAAGGCAATTGATGAATGAGCAATCAGGCAGACATGGCGGGCGGTCCTAAAGTCAGCAGTATGCGCTGGGTACTTATTTCCTGGCTTGTTGAATTAAGCGCAATTGCTTTTCTCGACCGGGTAAATATCTCGATTGCCGGCGGGTCGCTCGCTTCTGCCTATCATCTGTCTAATATCCAATTGGGGTGGGTATTTAGCTCCTTTCTGGTCGGATATGCCCTGTTCCAGACTCCCGGCGGCAGGTTGGCGGACAAACTTGGTCCCCGGCGCATGCTCGCTGGCGGTGTCATCTGGTGGGGTATTTTTACTGCGCTTACTGCGGCCGTGCCATCCGGGGTAGGGATCGCTCTCTTTTTGCTTGTCTCCGTGCGTTTCCTGCTCGGTGCCGGTGAAGCTGTGGTTTACCCAGCTTCGAACCAGTTCGTGGCCCGCTGGATTCCGACGCAGGAACGTGGCATTGCCAATGGTTGGATCTTTGCGGGCGTTGGAGCGGGGGCCGGGCTTTCCCCGCCGCTAATCACTTACATCATGTTGCACTACGGGTGGCGCGCATCCTTCTATATATGCGCGGTGCTCGGTTTGTTCGCCGGATTGATTTGGTTTCTTTTGGCTAAAGATTCGCCGGAAGAGCACTCCAGAGTTTCCTCCGCGGAACTCAATTTCATTCGTTCCGGCATTTCAATTCCAAGCTCCGACGGGCCGAAGCGGAAACTCCTTCCCTGGAGCACGGTCTTGCGAAGCCCCGATATCCTTGCGATCTCCAACAGCTATTTTTCGTTTGGCTTTGTCGCATGGATATTCTTCAGCTGGTTCTACATCTATCTGGCCCAGGTACGTAACCTGAACCTGAAGGCCAGCGCCTTCTATGCCATGCTTCCTTTTTTGGCAATGGCAGTTTGTTGTCCGGTGGGAGGAATGTTCAGCGATCGGCTGACACGCACAAAAGGGCCACGCATAGGCCGCTGTTATCTCGCCGCTGTCGTGATGGCAGCGGCTGCTGCTTTTCTGATTCTTGGCGCTGAAGTTCATGGTGCGCGGCTGGCCAGCATTGTGCTGGCGGGGGGCGCGGGCTCCTTATATCTGGCCCAGAGCAGCTTTTGGTCTGTGACTGCCGATCTCGCCGGTTCCTCCTCGGGCTCTGCCTCCGGATTCATGAATATGGGTGCGCAAATTGGCGGCGCCGTGACGGCTTCGTTGACGCCCGCCATCGCCAGCCGGTTTGGCTGGACCGCTTCCTTCGCGACAGCCTCCGTGATTTGTTTGGTAGGTGCAGCCGCATGGATTTTTGTTGATGCCACGCGAACGCTTGGAGTGGAAGACGAAGACAGTTCGCCAAAGGTATTGGACGCATCTCGTGCCGCGGGTCTGTGATCAGCATATAGATGAAGCCTTGAACGTAAGCTGCGTTTCTCGAAGCCACAGGAAATATCCAATGAAACTGAGAATTGGTTGGAAAGCTGTCGCTGCGGTAATTCTTCCAGGCTTGATTTTCGCCGCAAGCAATTCTGCTGCGGCGCAGGCGTCTACTCCAGACGCCCATGCAGTACGGACTCAGGGCGAGCGCGATTGGCCGGTGTATGGAGGTCAGTCGGCTGCAGACCACTATTCCAGTTTGACCCAGATTAACCGGAACAACGTTGGCAATCTCAAGGTCGCGTGGAAGTTTGATGCCGGGGAAGAAGGCGGACTTGAAACCAGTCCAATTGTTGTTGGAGGAATTCTCTATGCTTGCACGCCGACGCAGAAAGTAATCGCCCTTGACGCAGCGACGGGGAAACTCATTTGGAAGTTCGATTCCGGCATCGTGAGTAAGATTCCGGTTCGAGGTCTGGCGTACTGGACAGATGGCAAAGA
>JBJKQZ010000034.1:0-4700 GCA_046704865.1 Terriglobia bacterium | reverse complement strand
GTTCCTGGCTCCCTTGCCGTTGGTAAATGAGAAGATCCCGCGGAGGCCAAAGTTTCACGGTCGCAGGATGCCCGGTGCATGCCGGTAATTCCGCGTTGGGATGTGAAAATTGATATCCTGAAAGCGGAGATCAATCAAAAGACCGCGGTGCTCAAGGAGGTTAGTCGTAGGCCGCGCATTGCAGGCAGGGAGGGGAAGCCTTGACAAAAAGGGACAAGCGGCGCGAAGGGCTGGAGGCGGAAATTTGCCGAACTTCGATTGTTGAGTGCAGGCGATTGTCGAGCGCGCTCGGGTCCAGAATCATACTGGCCAGCGAGGCGTTTCAGCATACGGGCAGCTTCAAATTCCGGGCAGCCTGCAACGTAGTAATGAATGCGGAGGCCGACCTGTTTCTAACCGCATCTTCCGGCAATTTCGGGCAGGCGCTGGCCTATGCCTGCCAGTTGCAGGAGAAGTCCTGCATTGTGGTGATGCCTTCCAACTCAGCGCAAGTCAAAGTGGACGCCGTGCGAGCCTACGGAGGCAAAGTCGAACTTATTGACGTGAAGGTGAAATCGCGATGGGACCGCGTGTGGGAATTGTCAAAGGAACATCCCGAGGCCTACGTCGCCAGCCCCTACGACGATCCTTTTGTGATTGAGGGAAACAGCAGCCTGGGACGGGAACTGGCTGAGCTTGATTATGATTTCGATTGCGTCATTGTTCCGGTGGGTGGTGGAGGGCTGGCATCCGGGATTGTAGTGGGACTGCGGGACGCGAAGAAGTCTGTGCCCGTTATCGGGGCTGAGCCGCTGCTTGCGAACGATGCGGCGCGGTCAATGCGGGAAGGCCGCCTGGTTTCAAACGAATCTGAGCCGCAAACCATTGCAGACGGCGCACGGACGCTCTGCCTGGGCGACCGCAACTGGGAGATTCTCAGGACCGGCCTGCGTAAGATTGTGGAAATTCCAGAAGAGAAAATCGCCCAGGGGTTGAAGTTACTTTTCAGCCTCGCCAATTTGAAAGTAGAGCCAACCGGCGCGTTGGGAATCGGAGCCATTCTTACGGAACCCGAAACCTTTGCCGGTCAAACGGTATGCTGCGTGGTCAGCGGAGGGAATGTCGATCCGCGGACTTATGCCCGACTGCTGGAAGAATAATATTGAGATTAATCTGCGAATTACTTATCTAAATGAGGGGAATTTCATCTCCACGGTGTGCGGGGAGGAGAAGCCTGTTCCTGCACTTCTGCCGGGACGATAAAAGTACGGGACATGCGGTCATGCCAGGTGAGTCCCTCGGCGTCAACGGCTGCCCAGATAAAGCCCAGCATCAGCGCCGACATTGAAACCAGATATCCGACTCCTCTCCAGATGCAGTGCGAAATCCTGGGAGGGGTGCCTTCAAAAGTAATCACCTCAAGGCCTGCCCAGATCAATCCCGGGCTGGCTGAAGCGATTGCGGTGGAACCGGCAAAGTAGAGCACGATTAAGAAAGCGCCAATCAGACCCAGGGCCGCCAGTTCCAGCGGCTCGGCGGTAATGCCCCCGCCCACACGCCAGAAAATCAAAGCGAAAAGGCCCGCGCCAAGCACCAGCACCGCAGCATCAATCAAAGCGGCAAAAAACCTCATGTTCATAGTCGCGATGGGTACAGCGGGAACGCCTACTTCGCCTGTGGCCGCAGAAGAATCTGCCGATGAACCCAATTCAATTTCAAGCGGCTCTGAATCGGGCTGAATGGCGCGTTTGGGTGGAGGTTGAGGAGCCGGTGGCGCCTCAGGCTCTGGGGCCGTTTCCGCATCCTCCATTGTAAAGGCCGATTCGAAGCTCCGCATGCCAAAAGACGGAGGAGCAGGCCGCATGTTAATCCTGGGTTTCGGGTGTCTCTGCGGTTCTTCGCTTGAGCGGGACTCGACTACCTGAGGCTGGGGTTCTTCCTGCTTGGGTTTGGAGGACCCAAAATCAAAATGCAGCGGCTTATGGCCAGTCTCTTCATCCTTTCGCAGGTGCGCCCGGCGCTGCCGATACTCCTGCACACGTTCGGCCAGTTCAGCCTGCCAGGGAGACAATCCGGGCGGCTGCTTCGACTTTGAGGCAGTTTTTTCCTCTTTTTTGTGCTCGACCGGTGGCGGAGGTGGTTCTTGCGGTTCCAGCACTATATCCAGATCGCCAATCTCCTGCTCATGACCAGACAGTTCGGTTTCATCCAGGTTGGATTCGGGTTCTGTGATTGAAGGCGGAGTAATTTCTGAAAGGGGTTGGAACAGAGGGGGAATTCCGTCAGCCTCACCGTCCACTTGCGTGAAACGATGCCCGCACTTCTTGCATTCTTCGAGTCCCGGAAAACTTACAAATCCACACTTAGGGCATTGCACAGTGGAGGAAGACCCCCTTCGAGCATCCAACCAGAGTTCCCAAAACATCTTAACAAATTCATGCGCGCCAATAAAGCGTTTGCGGGTAGAATACCAGCTTTGACAAATGTCATGGGTTTTAGTGATCGCTTTTGCAACCGGCAACGATTGTTCAGGGTCTGGTCGGCCATAGCAATCGTCCTGCTCCCGTTCGCCCTTTCTTTTCAGGCGCTTGGCCAGTCTCTGTCGTCTTTTCCTTCGAACCTGACGGTCCAACCGGGAACCGTTAGGGTTCAGGCGGACACCCAGGAAATGAATGGCAACACTTATTTTTTGCGCGGGCATGTCGTGGTGACTTACCAGGAAATGCAAGTTACTGCTGACCAGGCCTCCTACGATCAGTCAACCAATGAAGTAATTGCCAGGGGCCACGTGACCTACAACGATCCCACTGCCCATCTGGAAGCTGATGAACTCCACTACAACGTTGCCACCGGGAAGGGCTGGTTCCTGAACGGCAAGGGCTACGTGCGCCCGCACGTCAAGCACCGCATTGGAGTCATGCAGACCGAAAGTCCCTTTTATGTGCAAGCCAAGGTGGTGCAGCGCCTGAACGAACTCACTTACAAAATTAGTCATGGCCGTGTAACCACCTGCCAGTGTGAAAACACCGGCTGGTCAATGAGCACCAGCAGCGCCAACGTGAAAGTTGGCGACAAGGTGATTGCGCACGATAACGTCTTCCGGTTTCTTCGAGTGCCGGTCCTTTATGCGCCAGTGCTTGTGGACTCCATCGCACCGCGGCCGCGGCAGAGCGGCTTTCTGCTGCCCACGACGGGCAATTCTTCACAAAAAGGTTTTACTTTTGGCGACGGTTTCTATTGGGCGATCAACCGGAGTGCCGACCTGACTCTGGGGGCGGTCAATTACACCATTCGCGGTTTGGGCGGCAGCGCGGAGTTTCGCGCGCGTCCCAGCCAGGACAGCAGTTTTGACGTCAGCGCCTTCGGCGTGGACGATCAGGGGAATCCCGATTCTCCGCAGCTCCGCGCTCCCGGTGAGACCATCAAGGCGACGGGCCAGGCGGACCATTTGTGGGAAGGCTTTCGCGGTGTTGTCAATGTGAATTACTCCAGTTCGCTTGCCTTCCAGGAAACTTTTTCCAACAACTTCACGCAGGCCGTCACTTCTGAAGTTCGCCAGATGGGCTTCCTGACAAAAAGCTTTGACGCCTACAGCATCAATTTCTACGTTTCGCGTTACCAGAACTTCCTGTCAACAACAGGGGGCGCGGCCAATTCCATCACCATCCGGCACACACCCAGCTTTTCATTGTCCGGCATGGACAAGCAGGTGGGCCATACACCACTGTTCTTCTCCTTTGACACATCCGCGGGTGCCGTGGCGCGTTCTGAACCGGATTTTTCAACTCCTAACTTTTCTGACCGCTTCAACCTCCATCCCGAACTTACTCTGCGGATGAGGCCGTTCCTGCACTTCCATGTAACGCCGTCGGGCGGCGTGTGGCTCACTCGCTATGGGACCAGCCTGCGACCCAATCGCAGCGGCATTGACCGCTTTATGGGCGACTTCAATCTGGACATTCGGCCGCCATCGCTTGAAAAGGTCTTTGCTCATCCGGTTGACGGCTATTTGATCAAGCACGTGATTGAGTCGGACATTCAATACCACCTGGTCAGGGCCACGGACCCGCAGGATATTATGGACGTGGTGCGTTTTGACAACCTCGATACGCTGGCCGAGACGAATGAAATTGAATATTCCCTGACCAATTCCATCATGGTCCGCAAAGATGTGGCCAGCGGCCAGCCTGTTCCCCAGGCCCACGAACTGCTTTCTCTTCGGCTCTCGCAGATATATTATTTTGATCCGACTTTCGGAGGTGCGCTGCAGCCGGGCAAGGACATAGTCTGGCAGCCTACGACGGCGCTCACAGGTTTTGCTTTTGCGCGCGGGAGAAATCTTTCACCGCTGGTTTCCGTGCTGAAACTTGCGCCCTCGTCGAACTATGATACCGAACTGCGCGCCGACTTCAGTCCCAACGGCGGCGGCGTGCTGAACGCCGGCATCACTTCAAACGTTCACAGGGGGCTGATGGGCCTTTCCATGACGGACTTTTTCATCAGCCGCACGGCGGCGCAGTTGACTCCCGTTCTGCCCACTACTCCGCTTTCGCAGATCCCTTCCTATAACCTGCTGCGGACGGTGGCTACTTACGGGAACATGGACCATAATGGGTTCAGCGGCGCCTTCGGCGTGGATTACAACTTCGTTGAGGGAATCGCCCACCAGTTGGTTGGCCAGGCGGGCTACCATTTTTCCTGCTTCGCGGTCAACGTTGAAT
>JBJKQZ010000033.1:0-5027 GCA_046704865.1 Terriglobia bacterium | reverse complement strand
GGAATAAACGTTCGCAAAGGGGCCTGCTACCTGTTGCGTCTGCAGATTGACGCCTCGGCTTTGGGCACACTGCTTCAACCGGGAAAGCGCCTGGCTGAATGCTGCAATAGTCCGGCGGCTGCGCTCTTCCTGGGAAAGCCTGCGTTGGAAGGGATCAAATTCAAGAACCAGCCTGCTGACTTCAAGCTTTTGTGCAGCGTCAAGATTCTTCGGGTTAATTTCAACAGCTTTTTGGAGATATCGGTGGGCCTGAGTGTAATCGGCAAGCTGGAAAGACGCTTCGCCGGCTCCCGCCCAAGCTTCAGGCTGTTTGGAGTTAAGCTTCAACGCTTGCTGGAACTCTTGAAGCGCGCGCCTGTAATCCTCTACCTGTATGAACATGTGGCCGATCTGGGTGTGGAGAGCCGCATCAGGTGGCAGTTCCGACTGCAAGGCGATCAGTTCAGACTCTGCGGCATTCCTTTCGCCTTCGGCGAGCAGAAACTTGCACAGTTCAATCCGAACCTGCCGGCGGTGACCCTCTGGATCGCCTTCCCAGACGCCGAAAATTGCATTGTGGTAGTACCGGATCGCCTCCGAGACGTCATGAAAGTTAGCAGAAAGCCGGGCAAGTTCCAGATTAACAGTTCCGTTTCCAGGCTGCCGCACCCAGAGTGTTCGAAGGTAGACTTCCGCTTCGGCCAGGTGTTTGGCTTGAACCAGCGCTTCGGCAAGGCGCATCTGGTACGCCGTGTTGTCGCGTGCATAGATGAGGGCCGTGTGGAAATCGTCCACCGCTTCTTCAGGACGGTTTGCCCGCAGAGCAGCATCACCTCGCTGGTACCATCTGCCGCCGAGCGCCAGTTGTTCAGCATGGTATCTTTTTACCGTGAATCCGGTTATAACAAAGAGAATGACCAGCAGTACAATGCTGAACAAAACCAAAGTTTCCCTTTCCAGGGACCACAGAAATCCTTTCGGCCGCGTACAGACTGGGCAGTCTGTCTGCCCGGCGGGAATCAGTTGCCCGCATCTTGGACAAAGCCGATCACCCTCTGGAGGCATGTTGTTTGTTCATCTCCCATTGCAATTTCAATCGGCGGGGGGACTTGAGGAGACTTTGGTCTGCACGTGCAGGTCACAGCGGAAATAGCGGTCCCTATCATGACGCTTCCTGATTTCTTAATGACTCCGGATTTCTTCCTGTTCTCAAGTTTCCCCGTTCGGCGAAAGCAAGTGCGGCTATCCGGCACCCGATTAATCATCTTAAGCCTTCTTATTAACTTAACACATCTTGGAGACTTCATCTTGCAGTCAGGCGGACGCCAGCCAATCCTGATCCGTCTTACGGCTGTCTTGACTTCATTAAGATCGCTTGATCGCGAACGCACGGCAGGTGCAGGATGGCGGGATTCATAAACTCTGCCCATACGATCCTGTGATTGCAAATCAAGTGGGCTCTAAACAGCGTTGCTTCGGCCTCATGTTGTTGTGCTTGCTTCAGGCTTGAGGGTTGCAAAGTGCTGGTGAATCCATTGTCGGCCCTTCGGAGAGGCAATGGCGAGCATGCGGTCACCTGGTTTAAATACAGATTTCGGATTGGGCAGCAGCACATCATTTTCGCGAAGAATCACAACGATATCGACGTTCTCTTCTCCCGCCTCTTTCGCACATTTCTGAACTTTTTGGCCGACAAAGCGGCTCTCCGGCTGGACTTCGCAGCCAAGAATCTGCCTTCCTTCGGGCAGGTCGACGCATACACCCGAACTAAGCAAAGAAATCACGTTGAGGTGTGCCAGCTTTTCTGATTCGGGAACTTTGTCTTTCCCAAGCAGGTTCAATCCTACCCGCAGGTATTCGGCGTAGTGCGCTGGCGATTGCGCGCGTCCCGGAACTTGCGCCTCATACATGCTGCGGTATTTTAATTTCAGAATAGACGACAGGCGTGATTGCACCACGTAGCTGACCAGCACTGCCAGCGCAGCCGCACCCAGCAGTCGATACCCTCCTGTCATTTCCATGACCATCACAAGAGTGGCGATTGGAACTCTTGCCGCGCCGCCAAACACCGCTGCCATACCCACTACTGTAAAATCCGCCGGTGGCTGGTGGAAAACCAGGGCAATGGCTCCTCCGAGCATTGCGCCTACATAGAGGTTTGGCGCAAACACTCCTCCGGACCCGCCCGACGCAACCGTCAGTGCGAATGCCAGCATCTTGACAAAAATCAGGATGATCAGGATCTTTAGCGCCAGTTGGCCATTGATGGCCTTCTGAATCCAGCCATACCCGCCGCCGAGAATTTGCGGGAATCCCAATGCCAGCAGGCCGACGCCAAGCGCGCCAATAGCTGGCTTCAACTTGTTGGAGATGGGGAGCAGTCGAAAACCATCTCTCAGCTCGTAAAAGAAGAAGGGCAGAATGGTTGCAATGATCCCGCTGGCCACACCTAAGGCCGCGTACCAGACGTAATCCGGAGGGCTGGGAGTGGGAAGGGATAGCGGAACCTGAAACAAGGGCTTCCAGCCGACAACAGATCCCTCAATGGCATAGGCGACAATCGAAGCGATCAGTGAGTAAAGCAGTGCGGAACCCTCAAACTCCAGGCTGCCGTATAAAACCTCAATGGCAAACAGAGATGTTCCGATCGGGGAGCGGAAGATGGCTGAAAGCGCCGCGCCCATGCCGATGATAACGAGAAGCCTTCTTTCCTCATCAGTGCGGTGGCGCAGGGTTGCATAGACAGCTCCGAAACCCGCGCCGATCAGAGCCGTGGGTCCTTCGCGCCCCGCCGAACCACCCGACCCGATGGTGATGGCGGACGCGACCATCTTGAGCGGCGCCACGCGGGCGCGGATGAAGCCGCCAGCACGATGGTAGGACTTGACCGCTGTATCGGTCCCATGCCCTTCGGCTTCCGGCGCCCAGGTGTACACAATGAATCCGGAAATCAAACCGCCCAGGACGATTACGGGGATGACAGGCCAGAGGCCGTGTGATCCGATCACCTGTTGCAGGCTTCCGCCATCACTTGTGAGCGTGGGATGATGATAACCAGCCATCCAGCCAAGGAAGAACTCGTCGCATACACGGAGCATCCACCCGAATAGCAGGGCGGCGCCGCCTCCGACAATTCCCATCAGGACGCTGTCGAAAAGTAATTGCGACTCGCCTTCTTTTGCCAAAGGCCTTTTCCTCCAGCGGGGTTGAATGGTCCAACGGAAGGATTGTATTGCGCCAACTTGTTACACAAAAGAGATGGTGTCCACCGCCGCCAATGGGACCTGATTCCAAGCCATGGAGACACTCTATCGTGGCTGAAGACTCCGGGTTGTGAAACTTTCTGAGGGAAATCAGGACCCCACTCGTCAAAGCTTATCACAGTGGGATGCGCTGGCCAGAACCAAACTGAGAAAGCGTGCATTTTAATTTGCCATTTGCTGCTCGGAAGGAGTTGCAATGGGTTCTTTAAGCGCAGTTCCCATTCTTGAGTGAACCCTGCCAACTGAATTTTGATACTCCTGCTAATGCTTCACCAAATTCTTTCCGATAACCAGATTGATAGGCAGGGCGCCGTAAGGTCCGGCCTGAATCCACGGAATCAGAAGAAGGCCCCATGCCTGGTATTCAAGATGCGGTTCAACCCATGTGGAAGCCAGAGTCCAAGAGTTTTCCTGGAACGGCTGAGAGGACGCTGAGAGACCTTTCCCAGACTTCACTCCTGGTCTTTGCCGCGACGGCTGTGGCAGCTGGCGTTCTGGCGTTCACTTTTCTTTCTTCGGAACTCGGCATTGGCACGTCCTGGCCTTTTATCGTGACGGCTATCTTGGTCCCGCTGCTATGCGGGGGTCTTGCAAGAGAACGATGGCGCGTGAAAAAACTGGCAGACCAGATTAAAGGGCATGTGGCTTCCCACAACGATATGGCAGGCATTCTGGATCGCGGTGACAACACTCCCGCCGGTTTGTTGATTGTTTCTCCTGACTTGAGAGTACAGTTTGCCAACCAGAGATATCTTGACAACTCCCTGCGCGAACCGGAGCAAGTCCTTGGCTGGAAACTCCAGGACCTGGTTTCCGTCGAAGGGGTCGAAGACTATGCCGGAGCTCTTCTTTTGCATTCCACCCCGGCTGCCAGTTGCTGCTTCAGCGGCTTCATCCGCGTTGGTTTTGCTGGCGAAAGGCCGATGCACATCACCATGGCCCGAATTGCTCCACGGCAGGGAGAGGATCGGATTCTGGTGGTGGTTGAGGACGTTGTAAAGGGCGATTCCTTTCAATTGCAACAGCCGGTGGCCGGTTACGTATGCTGATTGAACACTCTTCACCTGGCGATCTTTGCGCGGAGGCATATCAACCATTCAAATCGGCTTCAGGAAATACAAACAGGACAGTTTCAATCCGGATGAAGAGTTCTCAATGTCTTTTAGCTTTCTGCCCTGAATTCAAGCGAACAGCTAGCGATTCCACCGATTGACACGTGAGTTGAACGCGGTTCTGCCTGGCTGGCGTTCCGTGCGAAGGGGGAGGTGTGTATGCTGAAACGGTCATGCCTGGCGAGTGCCCTGGCTGTTTTTGTAATTGCGACCTCGGCTTTGGGAATCAAGAAACCACGCAGGTTGACGAAACTTGGAGCGGGGGTCTACCTGGCCTCGGAATTTGATGCGGCCACTACCTACTACCAGCTTCAGACCTGCAGTGGCCATTGCTATGAAGCTAATCCGATGGTCCGGCCATTTGCGCGTAATCCGGGCATCTTTGTAGCTCTCGGCGCCAGCGCTTACACAGTCAACTACTTTGCCCGCAAATTGGACAACAGAGGCCACCATCGTTGGGCAACCGCAGTGCGCATCTTTGCCATCGGCGCGCACGTTGGCGCAGGTGTGCAGAATCTATCCGTAGTGCATTGACCCGCGCAGTCCCGAACCTCTTACAGCCTGTCGCACTTTCTTACAGCTGCCTCCAGCTATTTTCGCTGCACTCAGGTGGCGGCTTCACCAGCGCTCCCCTGGTTTGCCGTTTGCTGTAGAATTGGGAAGAGTCTTCCCA
>JBJKQZ010000032.1:0-2850 GCA_046704865.1 Terriglobia bacterium | reverse complement strand
CTACAAGCTCACCGGTCAGGGAAATCAGGCCACCGGAATAGCCGGTGCTGAAGTAGCTCAACAGGTCGGCGTTATCGCTCATTCTCAGCAGGCCGGCCAGGATTCCCCATGTACCCTCCATCGAGACCGATACCGGCGATCCCGAATACCCGCCTGTCGAATCCGTATAGGGCATGAATCCACTAAATGAGGTCAATTGCTGGTATGCCTGATTAAATGAATTGGAGTTTGTACTGGCCACAATCTGCTGGCCTGGCAGATAAAAGTTTTCGTAGGCAAACTCCAGGCATGAAACAGCCTTTGAGTCATCCCCAGCCTCGTGGCAGAAAAGTGCCGCCCAGGAGCTTGAGGCTTCAAGCGCCAGCGAAGTATCCAGTCCGGAGGCTGCGGCGCCCTGGGCAAAGTGCCCCTTCACACTTCCAGTGGCCGGAATCCAAAGCTGGTTCAGGATTGCGGCGCTGATCTCAGAGGCTTTAGTGGTAGCCGTGCTCGCGGTAGTGTTCAAGCCGTCCGATGCTGTTTGAGTGATCAGTCCTTGCGCCAACAATTGCAGTGCCGCTGTCGGCAATACAGCCGCCGCCTTGCTGGAAGCAAAGTAGCAGGCAATATTGTCATCGGTGGAAATACTCGAAATCTGCCCCGGGATATATTGGTAGCCGGGATCCTGATAAATCCCCCAGCCTGTGGTAATCAAATTCTCGCGCACGTCTGTGGCGGTGGATTGCTGGGAGAAGATAAAGTTGAGCATGCTCTGAAGGGGCGCCGCTGCGCGTTCAAAATCCCCTGTCCGCTCCATGTAGACGCCATAGGCATAAGCCACCCAGGCCACAGCGCCCGTCCGGATAGAAATCTCATCGACCTGACCGTTATAGACATCGTAAGAAAGGTTGAGTGATCCCGCGGGCACTGAAGTTCCCACGGATAGGTCATCCAGGCTCAGGTTGCCAGCCGACTCAAGTTCGATTGCAAAAGAATTAATCGAGGTAACCGTTTCTCCACTGACGTACTGGCTGACCATGGCCGTCAGGTCCGCCAGATAAATCTGCCAGGCGTTTGTTTCAAGCGGAGCGATCGCCGTTACGGTCTTCGTCTCAGAATCAAATCCCGCCGTCCCCGTGGAAGCCAGGCAGAATGCCGTCACCTGGCCGCTGGAACTGGTGAGCCCGACGGTAAACTTGAAATCGACATTTGATTTGTAGCGCCACTGGATCAGTGATTGCGCACTGGCTGGCAATCCTATTCCACTAAAAGCCCATGTCGCCGGCGCAGTGGTGGCCGTGAAAAAGATGACCCTCGATCCGCCCGAACTCACCGGAGGCTCAAGTGTGTCAAGAGCATTGCTGACGGAGCCCGCGCCTGACTGGAGCGGCCATCGTGAGGTTGTACCGTCCTGCGCGTCTTCAAGAACTTTTGAAGGCAGGTACCCCGGCCCTTCAAGCAGCTGGTTGAGCTGATTTACAATGCGCGCCGCGGCATCCCACAGGCCTCCCACGGCAAAGCTGATGATGGCCAGTGCGCAGGCATAAAGGCTGGAACGGTTCTGTATGACCGGAAGTGTAATACTGGTCAGTTGCGTCGCGTTGAGAAAGTCCGGATCGCCGGCAGGAACTTCAACGTCGCGCGGAAGGTCCGGATAGATTGCCAGGTGCTGCAGCGTCGAATAGAGGTCCACGGGACCCATCACCGGGTCGTTGTAATAGACGTGGGCAATGGGAGTTCCCGAGGTGACGGCAACGCTGCTCCCGAATCGCGCATGCATTGAATCCTGGACGATAATTGGAATGTTGTCTTCCTGCAATTGCTCAACGCCCGTTTTGACGGTGACACGGACAAAATAGTCGCTGAGCTTTGTTCCCACGCCCATGTTGGAATGCGCAACCCATCCACTCACTAAAGAAACGGAAGAACCGGCGGCGGGTTGCGTTGTGGCTGCATCCATCAGGAAGGCAATCACCGTCCCCGGCTGCACAGATGACACGTTCCAGGTGCCGTCAGATGCGATGGTTGAAGAGCCCTGATAGTAAAAAAGGACTGCTTTGGAATAGACATCCACGCGATAGGCCGATGCAGCCTGGGTGAGGTTCGCCGTGCGGCCGCTGACGCTGCCGGCCGCGTTCAGCGTGTAAAGGTTGATCAGCAGATTGCCGGAAAGCAAGGGAATGGAGGAATAGTTGATCGGGAAGCCGTCCGGCCCTTCCTGGTCATCTGTGCTAACCCCTGCAACGGGATCGAGAACAATGTTGGGCCAGGGATCCTGAGCAAGATCAGAGAAGGTACCCTTCACCGCATCAACCGCCCCTTCAACAAATGGCGCGCTGGTTGGAGTTGAGAGCGCGACGCCCGCAAACGGCGAGACGTTGGCGTTCATCTGCGCCAGTATCCACCCCAGTTCCTGGTTCAGCGTGTCCGCAAGATTTCCGGAATAAAAATCACTGGCTTCCAACATCCAAAGCTCCTTGATCCCTTTAAATGGTCAGGCGATTCAGGGACCTGCGTTTTCCAATTGCTGAATCACTTAAATAACGCGTTCAGTACCCGTACCCCGTGGTTCCATAGCCGTTCACACCGTAACCGGTATGTCCCACGTTCATGTCTTGCGGACGGATGGTCGTCTAGACGTCGATGACGCCGTCAATCTGCACCACGTAAAGCGGCCGCTTGGCAAGCGCCGCGTTGTTCAAATCAAAACTTGGGTTTGTCGTCACCGGCATTGTGTTGCACCGTCCTCAAAAAGTTTGCTCCACCAAATCGTGAATCCTTATGGGACCTGCTGGCGGAACTTCACCTTCACGCTGTAAATACCCGGCGCGACATAGGCGATGGTGTCGCTGGTATCCTCGAGAAGGCAAT